>DAIUFO010000150.1:0-8894 GCA_036844545.1 Chloroflexota bacterium | reverse complement strand
TCACCCCCCTCGCCCGCCGCGGCGGGAGAGGGCTGGGTGAGGGAATCCACCCGGCTGCCTCTTGCGCAGGCCAGTTGACAGGACCTTCACCCCGGCAGCCAGCCCCGGTCTTCAGGCACGATGCGGCGCAGCGTGAACACATCGCTGCCGGCGAGCCGATCGCGGATGTCGGCCAGACGCCGCCAGTCGTCCCAGCGGGCGGCAATCAGCCGGCCGGTGATGCCGTCGCTCTGGTCCGAGGCAAGAAACGTAATCAGGTCGGCCGCCACATCGAGCGGGCTGCCGCCGTCCTCGTGCTGCTTCAGGGCGCCCGCGTACGCCTCCGCCCCCGCCGCCTCGGGCCCAGCCGCCAGCATGTCGTCCAGCATGCGCGTATTGAGCGCGCCGGGAGCAACCGCGTTCACCTCGATCCCGCTGCCATCCAGCTCGGCCGCCAGCGTTTCCACGAACCGCACCACCGCCGCCTTGGATGCGGCGTAGGCGCTGAACCGCGGCCGCGGCGCCGTGGCGCCACCCCCAGACAGCGCGACAATCTTGCCCGCTCCCTGTCGCCTCATGATGGGCACGACAAACCGGCAAGTGAGGACTGTCCCGAACAGGTTCACCCGCACGGCCCGAGCCCATGCCTCCCAATCCGTCTCCTCCAAAAGGCCGATGGGACCCTGCACGCCGGCATTACAAACGGCCACGTCGATGCGACCGAACCGCTCCAGCGCCGCCGCCACAAAGCGCTCCGCATCCGCGCATTCTGCGACGTCGGCCACCTCGGCAAGCACATGCTGGCTGGCGTCAAGACGGGCCGCGCGCAGCGTCTCGCCCGCTTCCCGCAGCGCGGTTTCCGAGCGGCCGCAGATGGCCACGTGCGCGCCCTCGGCGCGGAAGCGTTCCGCGACAGCCAGGCCAAGCCCTCGACTGCCGCCCGTGACGAGCGTCGCCTTGCCGGCCAGCCTCACGCGCGAGCCTGGAGCAGCCATTGGTTCGCCTCGAGGTAGGCAAGGGTCCGCACCACCGCCTCTTGGATCGACAGGGTCGGTCGCCAGCCAAGGTCGCGAACACGGCCGCAGTCCAGGAAGATGAACGGACTGTCGCCCGCCCAGCCGCGCTGGCCGCCGGTGTAGCGCCGCGGCGGGTTCAGGCCCAGCTCCGCGCAGATCCAGCCGAGAGAGCCGTCCACGGTGCAGTACTCGTCCGTGCCCAGGTTATACACGGCCACATGCTCCGGCATTCGCTCGGCCGCCTTCAGCATGGCGCTCACGCAGTCCCCCACGTACAGGTACGACTTGCGCTGCTTCCCGTCGCCCAGCACCTCGATCTCGTCCGGGTTGGCCAGCAGCTTGGCGTAGAAGTCGAACACGTGGCCGTGGGTGTAGCGCTCGCCCAGGATGGACACGAACCGGAAGATCAGCGCCTGCATCCCGAAACCGGTGCAGTAGGCGGAGATCATGCCCTCGGCCGCCAGCTTGGAGGCGGCGTAAAGCGAGGTTTGCACCGGAAACGGCGCGTCCTCAGGCGTTGGGAACACCTCCGGCTCGCCGTACACCGAGCCCGTCGAAGAGAAGGCCAGCCGCTTCACGCCAGTCTGGCGCATCGCTTCCAGCACGTTGTGGGTGCCGATGGTGTTCTGCTCCAGGTCGCGCCGCGGGTGCTCCGTGCCATGGCGCACGTCAGCGTTCGCGGCTAGGTGGAACACAAAGTCCGAGCCGCCGAGAGCTTCCGTGAGCTGGTCCGCATCCAGCACGTCGCCCTCTACCAGGCGCATGCGCGGTGACGCCAGCGCCTGCTCGAGAAACTCTCGCCGGCCCGTGGAGAAGTTGTCATAGCCGGTCACCTCATGTCCATCGGCCAGGAGCCGGTCGGTGAGGTTGCTGCCGATGAAACCGGCGCAGCCGGTTACGAAGCAGCGCATGAATACCGACGAAATCGAATGGACAGCACGTCGCGCACGTTGCGCAGGTTGCCGGCCACGAGTTGCAGGCGGCTGTCGCCGTCGTCCCGCCACCGAATGGGGACCTGGCCCAGCTTGTAGCCGGCGCGCTGCGCGAGGTACAGGATCTCGACATCGAACATGTAGCCGTCGATGCGCTGGCGGGCAAACAGGTCCTTGGCCACGTCGCGCTGGAGGAACTTGAAGCCGCACTGCGTATCCGGGATGTGGCTCAAGCCCGTGGCCAGGTGCATGAACACGCGGAAGCCCTTCGATCCAACGCGGCGGTACAGCGGCTGTGCGCGCTCGATGGTGGATTCGCCCAGCCCGCGTGAGCCGATCACCAAGTCGTAGCCCTGCTCCAGCAACGGCAGCAACTTGTCCAGCTCGTCGATGGGCGTCTTGTTGTCCGCGTCGGCGAACCCGACGATGGCCTTTTCGGCTACGGCCACGGCGCTCCGGATGGCGTGGCCCTTGCCCAGCCGCTCCCTTCCGCCAAGCAGGCGCAGCCGCGGGTTCACGGACGCCATGCCCGCTACAACCTCATCTGTACCGTCGTCGCCCTCGGCCACCACCAAGATCTCGTAGTCGATTTGCCGGCTCTCGAAGTAGTGAACAGCCTCGTCCAGCGTCTGCCCAATACGCCCGGCTTCGTTATAAGCGGGCAGGATCAGGCTGACCGAAAGGCTAGGCACCGGCCGGCAGCTCGATTGGGATGCGGGCGAGGTTGCCAATCGGCCCGCCCATGAGCTTGGAAGGATCCTCGCTGGAGCGGTGGACCGCTCCGGCCTCGGCTATGTAACGCCCGGCTGCCACATCGAGTGGGCACTGAGTGAGCAGCACGTAATCATTTTCGGGCCCGTCCTCTACCGGCCACGCTTGGACATCCGATTGGGCCACCTGCTTGCCGCTCGTGTCCAGCAGATGGACGTACAAGTCGTAAGGGCCGGCGGCGGAAAGCGGTTGCCAGAACAGATTGAGCACCCGAGCGGCCCCGTCGCCACTGACGCTGTAGCCTACGAGCCGGAAATCCGGCGCCATGGCCACATCGAGTGGTTGCTCGGCGGCGAGGAACCGCTGTGCGTCGGCTGCCGGCCAGCGGAAAGCAAGGTAATCCGGCACACCTGTGGCCGCGGTCGTGTGCGGCAGGGGCTGCAGTCCAGGCAGTGCCCGCGGCCCGCTGCCGGCCAAGGCGGCGAACGGCGCGCTGACGAACAGTGCGTCACCACCGCCGGAACGTGGGAGCGGTACGGCGGCGAGCTCCTCACGATACCAGTGCGCTTGCAAGGTCTTCGGCGTGAGCACTTCGATGGGCCAGCGATCGTGAAAGGCCAGGTACGTCTGCTGCTCCGGCCGGCCCGCCAGGAAGCCGGCCAGCCGGGCTGCGCCGCCGCCGAAGGCCTCGTAAGTCTTGGGATCGTGCGCCCACACACCGAAGTACAGGAACGCCGTCCAACCGAACGTCCAGGCCACAGCGGCGCTGGGCAGCGCCACGCCCGCTGCCTTACTCCGCGCGAGACGTGTCACTCCCTCCAGGCCGAGGGCTGCCAAGGCGAACGCCGCCGGCGCTGCCGAGTACATCCGGAATTGGTCCGGGCTGCTTTGCGACAACGCGCTGGGCAGGCTCATCACCACCAGCCACACCAACAGCCAGCGATAGGCGCTGCCATGGCGCAGCCGCCACAGCGTGAGGCCGAGGCCAGCAACGAAGAACACGGCTATGGGCGGGTCGAATACGGGCCGGCCGGGGATGTTGCCGCGGCGGTCCTCGTCGCCGTGTACGAAGAACATGCCCGCGGTCTTGAGTACGCTCTCCATGGGCGTGTCCTTGCTGCGCTCCACCTGGGGATTTGGGTTGAACACGGATACCTGAGCTGCCCGCCCCAGGACGTCGTCCGGGTGCCGCAGGAAATACACTCCCTCGGGCGCGAATACCGCTGTGGCCAGCAGCGCGCCCACTGCCAGCTGAGGGAGTCGCGTGAGGACCAAACGCCACTCCAAGAGGCAGATCAGCAGCACCAGCAGCGGCACCAGCCGTGAAGACGTGTACGTATATAACGACGCTCCCATGGCGACGCCGGCCAAGGCGGCATAGCGCCAGCGGCCGGTGTGCAGCGCCCGCCACAGGCAATACAGGATCGCGAGCACGAACGGTGGCAGCGACGAGAAGCGCAGCCCCACATGGCTGAGGGCGACCCCCCACAGCGCCACGGCCAGGAGGCCGGCGGAGATCAGCCCCACGCGCTGCCCGAAAAGAGTCCTGAACAGGCGGCAGCTCAGCGCCACGCTGAGCATGCCCATCGCCACGGCGGCGTAGGTGAACACGAACAGGTGCGCGCCGGCGCCAGCCACCAGCAGCGCCTGGAAGTAAATGAAGAAGGCCTCACGCCCGTTGTTGGCGGGGAAGAACACCCGGGGGTGGCCTGCAAGGATGTCGCGGATGTCCAGCCCGTTGGTGGCGATGTCGCTGAACATCCCCGGCGGCACGCTATCCAACCGGTACAGCCGCGGAAACGCCGCCAGCAGCAGGATCAGCAGCATCGGCCACAGCCATGTGCGAGCTGCCAGATGGGAGCTCTTCATGCCTGTACATCCAGCACCAGCACCTCGACCTGCACACCCAACTCGCCGAGCGATCGGCTCGGTTGGCTAGCCGTGCGTCGGTCCAGACCGGCCAGCACGCGATACGGACCAGGCGCCGCGTCAGCCGGCACGTGGAGCTCGTGCAGCGATAGGAAGCGCATGCCGGGCTGCCAGCCATTCGTCGGGAGGCCCTGGCGATCGTCCTGGGCCACCACCTTGCCGGCGGCATCCACAACGTGGATAAAAGCGGCGTAGTTGTCTGCACTGGCTGCCGTCACGCTCCAGGTCAGCCCCAGCCGCACGTCTTGGCCGGCCTTGACACCGGCCGTCGCGGCGGCCTCGCTCACGCTGTCGAGCCGCACCTTGTCGCCGAAATTGGAGTCGAGCCGCCGCTGGCGACCTTGGAACCCCGCGATCTGATCGGCGCTGACGTCGAATACCCGCCCGGCTTGGTCGCCGTTCAGAAAGGATGCCTTGCCGGCTATGGCAGCGTCCGGGAAGTAGCGTTGGGCAACAGCCGGCAAATCGCCGTTGGTTGGCAACGAGGGCTCGGCGAACACGTACGTCGCGGGGCCTGAGCGCGGGATGGGCAGCAGCTGACTGAAGTCCTCCATCCAGGTGGCGGCGTCGTATTGGGGCGCCAAGTAGTGGACTGCGATGCCCGATTGAGCGCCAAGGAAGATGACTGTATGGTCCGGCGCGGGCTGACGCTCGTTCAGCACCGCGGCGTCCGCGCTTTGGCCGTACTCGAAGACGTGCCGCGGCTTGTCGGAAGTTGGGTACATTTGGAAGTAAGCCTGGTAGGTGTTCACAGCCAACAGGACCATGAGCGCTCCACCGAGCGCCCACCCGGCCGGTCCAAGCCCGCGTGCCCGCAGCCAGGTGGCGATGGCGGCCAGGCCTACGCTCAGCAGGATGTATGTCGAGGGCGCAGCTCCGATCGTCCGGTCATATTGGGGACTAGGCCGAGCGAGGAAGGCCGGTATCAGGAGGATGGCCTGCCACAGCAGCAGCCACAGACACGGATGCAAGCGCGGCGCGGCGTGGACCCGAGCATCCAGGCGCTGGCGGGCGTCTTTGCCCGAGCTGATGGCGTAGCGCAGCGTCCACAACAGTCCCAGGCAAAAGGGAATTGCCAGCCACCAGGCGAACACTGGCTGGGCAGCGACGTCGTCCCGCCAGTTCACGTCGCCATGAAAGAAGAACATGCCCAGCGTGTTTGCCGCCGTCTGCAAGAGGGACTCGGCCGCGAGCCCCGGCAGCGGCTGGCCAAGGCTGCTGATTTGGCTAATGCGGCCGAAAAATACACCCGAGTTGCGTACGAAATAAACGCCCAGGGGCGCAATCGTGAGCAAAGCCGTGGCCAGGCCCAACAACAGGCCTTTGCGGCAAGCGGCGATCGACTCCCGCGCTAGCAGCCACTCCCCTACCAGCAGCAGCAGGATGAGCAGCGGCAGGATGCGGGCGGCCACATAGGCGTAGGCGCACAGCGAGGCGAACACGCCGGCCAACGCGAAGCTCGAGGTCGAACGTCGCTCGAAGCCCCGCCAGAAAAAGAACAGGAACAGCATCAGCGGCGGCAGCAGCGTGATGTCCCGCTCCGCCCAGCGGCTCATAGCCAGGTCCCACAGCGACCCAGCCATGCCGGCGCTCGCCAGCAAGCCTACGCCGGGCCCGAACCATTGCCGCGCCAGCGGAAAGGTGAGCGCTACCCCCAGCAAGCCCCACGTAGCTCCCGTCACCCGCATTGCCAGCGCCGTATGCCCCAGCGCCTGCACCGCCAGCGTCAGGCTGTAGATGAAGGCCGGCTCGCGTGGGTCGAAGGTGGTGAAGAACAGCGGGTGGCTACCCGCCAGCACACGCAGCACTTCGACGCCGTTGCGCGCCTCGTCTAGGTCGATGCCGGGCGGCAAGCTGTCCAGCCGGTAGAACCGCAAGAAGGCGCCCACGCCTAGGATGGCGACCAAGGCGGCGGCTTCGAGGGCTCTGCCGCTGACTGGCGCCGTGGCTGGGTGCGCTTCCGACGGCGCAGCGTTCGCGGCAAGGGTGGCGCTCACGGCAGTGTCACCTGCAGCCGTGTTACGCCAATGGCGGGCCCGACGAGCTGCCCGCGGTCCTGTACCGAGCGATGGACGGCGCCGATCTCGGCAGTGTAGGCGCCCGGGACGACGTCAAGGAGGTGTTGGGTCAGGAGGAGGTCGTCCTTGTCTGGCCCTTCGTCCACGGGCCAGACGAGCCGGTCGGACTGGGCGATCTGATTGCCGCTCGTATCCAGCAAGTGAACGTACAGGTCGTACGGGCCACCAGCCTGGAGGGGCTGCCACAGCAGGTCCAGCGCCGGCTTTCCGCCCGAGCTCACGACTTCGTAGCCCGTCAGCCGGAAGTCTGTCCCGATGCCGGCGTCGAGGGCTTGGACACCGCTCAGGAACGAGCCTGCCGCCGCCGCCGGCCAGCGAAATGCCAGGAAGTCCGGCCTGCCGTCCGGTGCGGTTGTGTGCGGCAGCGTCTGCACACCTGGCAGCATCTGAGACGCCTGCCCGGCCAGCGCGGCCTCGGGGCCGGAGAGATACACGGTGTCGGCCGGCTGGACGGGGATGGGGATGGCTGCGCTCTCCTCGCGATACCAGCGGTCGCTCTGGCTCAGCGGCGCAAGGAGCTCCACCGTCGAGCGATGGTCCAGTGCGAAGTACGCTTGGCCCGGCTCGGTGTGCGCGTTTACGAAGCTGGCCAGCGGTGGCAGGTTGCCGTCGTAGGCCCAATAGGTCCGCGAATCCTGCGCCCATTGGCCGAAGTACAGGTAAAAGGTGAGCCCCGCGCTCGCCGCGAGGATCGCGGCTGCAAGCCCATAGGCCATCCGCCGCCAGGGCAGCCAATCAGCCAGTTTCGCCAGCGCCAGGCCTGGGAAAAAGCATGCCGCCGGCGCAACCGATACGATGCGGAGGGAGTTGGGGCTCTCATGTGAAAGCGCGCTGGGCAGGCACATGATCGCCAGCCACAGCAGCGGCCAGCGGTAGCGTGGCTGCCGCCGCGCTTGCCACAGACTGAAGGCCAGCCCGGCCACGAAAAGCGCCCCCAGCACTGGATCGAACACCGGCCGGTATGGGATGTTGTGCCGGATGTTCTCGTCGCCGCGGACAAAGAACATGCCGGCCGTGTTAAGCATGCTTCCCAGCGGCGTGTCGCGCGAGCCCTCCACTTCCGGGTTTGGGTTGAAAACGGACACCTGCGAGCCGCGCAGCAGCAGCTCCGACCGGTGCTGCCGGAAATAAATCCCCTCCGGTGCGAAAACCGCCAGGGAAACAAGGACGAGCAGCGCCAGCTGCCGCCACTGTTTGCGTGCGCCACGCCACTCGGCCAGACAGACCAGCACCACCAGCAGCGGCAGCAGCCGCGAGGCGATGTAGGTGTACAGCGACAGCCCCAGCGCCGCGCCGGCCAGCGCCCCGTAGCGCCAGCGCCCGGTACGGAGCGTGCGCCACAACAGGTACAGCGTTGCGACCAGCAGCGGCGGCAGCGACATCGTGCGCAGGCCGAAGCGGCTCAGGTCGACGAACCAGAACGACACCGCCAGCAAGCCGGCCGAACACAGACCGGCTCGCCAGCCGAACATGGCGGCGAACAGGCGGCAGCTGAGGGCAATCGTCAGCATGCCCATGGCCATTGCCGAGAAGGCGAACACGAAAGGCCGAGCTCCCGCGCCGGCCACCAGCAGCGCTTGGAAGTAGATGAACAGCGCCTCGCGGCCGTAGTTGCGGGCGAAGAACACCGGCAAATGCCCGGCCAGCACGTCGCGAATGTCGAGCCCGTTGGTTGCTGTGTCCACGAACATGCCGGGCGGCAGGCTGTCCAGCCGGTACAGCCGGAAAAAAGCGGAAACCAGCAGCAGCGCCAGCGCCAGCCAGATCGCCCCGGCCGAGGCAGTGAGGGAGCGGCTCAGCGGCGCCGTCGCGCCGCCCGCCATGGGGCGCGGGCGCGCGGTCGTGAGAATCGCCAAACCAGGCCGTATTGTAGGCGCTGAGGCTTGGAAATGACGTGCCGATGGCGTCCTTGGCTAAAGACGCCCTGTCTCGGATTCAGCGGGGCGACGCTGATGCGGCCGTGCTGTACATCTGGGATATCGCCACCGCGCAACACGAATCCAACAGTATGATGACTCGCTTCGTGCTCGTTTCTCGCTACACTTGTCCAATGGTCACCGCGTTTGCCGAGGAGGCAGCCCGGATCCGCGAGACGGCTCATCTGAGCGACCGCGACATCGCGCGCGCGACGGGTGCCGGTGTGAGCACGGTTGGCGCCTGGCTTCGCGGCGCCCGCTCCCCGCGTGGAGAGCACGCCGAGCGGCTCGCCGAGCTCTCCACGATCGTGGAGAGGCTCGCTCGGGTGATGG
>DAIUFO010000149.1:0-8934 GCA_036844545.1 Chloroflexota bacterium | reverse complement strand
CAAGGCTGCGCCTGGGCTGGAACGGCGGCTGGAGCGCGCGCGCTTTCGCTTTGTCGCCTGGCTGGAGCCATTCTGGGAGAGGCTGGGTGACTACCATCAGCGTCCGGGCTCGCTTGTCGCGGCATTCGGCATCACAGTGGCGGCGCACCTGCTGGCCAACGTGTCGGTGTTGGGCACGATGCGCGCCGGCGGCGTGGGCCTGGACTTCATCAACATCTGCTGGTTCGTCGCGGCTGTTTCGGCACTGGTGACCATACCCATCACCGTGTCGGGCTTTGGTATCCGCGAGGGAGCCAACGTCGTGCTGCTGGCGCAGTTCGGGGTGCCAAGGGACCAGGCGTTAGTGGTTTCGACGCTGGCGTTTGCCATCGGATTCGTCTGGAGCTTGCCTGGTGCGCTGCTGCAGTTCGGGATCAGATCGAAGACGCCGGCCCGTCCACCGACAGCGCCGGAGGAGTGGGGCGCGGTCGAGGCCGCGGCCGGAGGTGATGCCAGCTGAACCAGGCAATGGCCGCAACCGCCAGCAGTATGGCCAGCCCGGTCACGAACTTCGCGTCGCGCGTCACCAAAATGGCTTCGCGCAGGTGCTGAGCGCTGGCGCCGATGTACAGGAAGAACGTCAGCCGGATGCACGTGGCCAGCAGGGCGAACGGCAAGTAGTACCGGAACGGGATGCGGAAGATGCCCGCCGCCACGTCGGTGGGCACGCGAATGCCTGGCGTCAGCCGGCCAATCAGCACCGCCACGGGCCCGATCCGCTTGGCTTTGGCCTCCATCCTGTCCAGCCGTGCCTCGTCCAGCCGGATGCGATGCCCTACTTTCCGTACGAGCGCCCGTCCCCCGGTGCGAGCCAGGAAGTACAGGATCGTGCAGCCGATGGCCGACGCGGGCACGACGGCGCTGAAGACGCGCAGCGCCGACATCTCCTGCCGGGCAATGCGTGAGCCGGCGTAGATGATGAGTGACTCGCCAGGAAGCGGCAGCGGACAGCCAGCTTCTTCAACCAGGATCAACAGGAAGAGGGCGAGGTAGTTGTGGTTCCCGATGAGCTGGATCAGCTCGCGCGAGCTGATCATCAACCAATGCACGGTCGTTATGCTTTAAAGGGCACGCGCCATATTTACGCGAATTTAACCTTAGCGTCGAAAGCCTGTCAATCACTGCCATGAAGGTCCTGGCGGGTGTCCTGTCCACCGAAGTGAATGGCCGGCCGCTCCTTCGCCGGCTGTACGACCTGTTCGCCTCCGCGGACGAGCGCATCTACCTCGTGGGCGGTTCGGTGCGCGATCTGCTGCTGAAGCGGGCCGAGCATGACTATGACTTCGCCACCAGCGCCCCGCCCGACAAGACCGAGAAGCTGCTGCGCAAGGCTCGGCCCGATGCCTTGTACACGGTGGGCAAGCGCTTCGGCACCGTCAGCGCCAATTTCGGAACCGATAGCGTGGAGATCACAACGTTCCGCACCGAGCATTATGAGTTCGGCGACCGCCATCCGGAGGTGGCCTTCGCGCCGTCCATCGAGGACGACCTGGTTCGTCGCGACCTCACCATCAACTCGATGGCGCTCGACCTGGCCAGTGGCGACCTGCTCGATCCGGCGAACGGCGTGGCCGACCTGCGCGACCGCGTCGTCCGGGTCACCGGCGAGCCGCGGCTGCGCTTCCAGGAGGACCCGCTGCGGCTTATGCGCGTGGTTCGTTTCGCGGTGCAGTTCGAGTTCGAGCTGGCGCCGGGGCTGGCGGAGGAGGTCAGGGCCAGCGCATCGATGCTCGACCACATCTCGCGCGAGCGCATCCGCGACGAGCTGAACAAGACCCTGCTCTCGGGGCAGCCTGGCCGTGGCCTGCGACTGTTGGTGGACCTGGAGCTGGCGCGCTGGTTCTGTCCCGAGCTGATGGATTTCAAGAGGATCAACACGCCGGACGAGGCCAGCACCAACGAGGCGGGCAGCGTAACGGTTGGCCCGGGCGTGCGCATGAAGAACCTGTTCGAGCACGTAATCGGCGTGGTCGACAACTCGCCGCCCGAGCTCAAGCTGCGCCTGGCGGCGCTGTTCCACGACATCGCCAAGCCGCGCACCTTCAGCTTCAGCAATGGCCAGGTCCACTTCTTCGGCCACGACAGCATCGGCGCGCGCATGACCAAGAAGATCCTGGCCGATCTGCGCTACGACCAGGACACCATCGACCTGGTGTCCCGCCTGGTGGATTTGCACATGCGCCAGGCCGCTAACACTGACGAATGGTCGGAGCGCGCCGTCCGCCGCTACGTCCACACCATCGGCGTCGATACCCTGCCGCCGCTGTGGCAGCTGGCTCGGGCAGACATCACCAGCTCCAATCCGCGCCGCGTGAGATCCCACGTGGCGCGCCTCGATCGGTTGAGCGAACGCTGCGAGCAGCTGCTGGAAGAGGAGGGCCGCGACAAGATCACCAGCCCGCTCAACGGCGACGAGCTGATGGCGCTCACCGAACACGGCCCCGGCCGCTGGATCGCCACCGTGAAGGACCACCTCTTGGACCTCGTCCTGGACGGCGAGCTTGGCCGCTACGACAAAGAAGCCGCGACCACAGAAGCCCTTCGGTTTCTGGAGCAATCGCAAACGCCCTCCCCTGCCACAGCGGGAGAGAGCAGGGGTGAGGGAACTCAGAATGGCAGCGGTTAGCCACGCTCACCCTAGCCCTCTTCCGCCAGCGGGAGAGGGGACAGTCCACGTCATCGGCGAGCCCCCCCAGCCACCAAGAAAGAGCCGTCTCAGCCCCCTTCTCCGCCGGGGTGGGGCTGCAGGCTTGACGGCCGTCGCCAAGCTGCGCGGCGGCCGCCCCATCGACTTTGACCCCATCGTCCGCCTGCTGAGCATGCGCTTCTTCGCCCGCCGTTTCTACGGCGCGCTCATCGACGCCAACGGCGCCAGCTACGCCGACGTGGACGACACGATGGCCCGCATCCGCAGCTTTAAGCCCGAGGCCTGGGTGCGCGAGTGGCGCCGCACAGCGGAGCGCTTCGACCGGCTTGGACGGGAGGCCGCGGCCAAGGGCCGAGCCGCCACCGCCGCCGAGCTGCTGGTAAAAGCCTCCAACTACTATCGCTTCGCCGAGATGTCGCTGATCGTCGACTCGGAGGATCGCGAGGCCATCCAGCAGGCATCGGTGGATGCCTACATCTTGGCTGGCCAATTCATGGACCCGCCGCTGGAACGTGTGTGCTTACGGGTCAACGGCCTCGAGGCGCCGGCCTACTTCCGTAAACCGCGTGGCATCGAGCGGCCGCCGGTCGTGCTGATCGTCCCAGGCCTCGGCATGGTTAAGGAGCACGGCGACTTCCCGGCCGAGGTCGTGCTCGCGCGCGGCATGGCGGCGCTGACCGTCGACCTGCCCGGGCAGGGCGAGAGCCGCAAACACTTCGCCATGGATCAGGCCAGCGCCCTCAGCATCGTAACCGCCGCCATCGACGAGCTGGTCGCCCGGCCCGATGTGGATGGCGAGCGGCTGGGTGTGATCGGCACCAGCATGGGCGCTGCCGCGGCGCTCCTGACCGCGGCGACAGACCGCCGCATCAAGGCGCTGGTCGAGATCGCCGGCTTTTACTACCCAACCGCGTGGTGGGATCGCTTCCCGCACGAAATCAAGGAGTTCCTGCGCTATATCATGGGCGCCAAGGACCAGGAGGAGCTTGTGGAGCTGATCCGGCCGGTCAACCTCCAGGGGCACGTCAAGGACGTTCAATGCCCGCTGCTGGTGGTCCACGGCCAGCAGGATCAGATCGTTCCATTTAGCGAATCCGACCTCATTTGGGCCGAAGCGACGGCGCCCAAGGAGCGCTTTATCTTTCCCGCAGGCGACCACGCCTGCGTCAATATTGGCGAAGCGCGACCCCTGATCGGCGACTGGATCGCCGCGAATCTAGCTGCCTAGCGGCGTTTCGTGCTCAAAATCACGCTTTGTTGAGCGTGGGAAGGCTATAATCGCGCCGAGCACTCCGGACGGAGTGCTTGCATTTTCGACTAGAAGGGGTAGGACAGCGTGGAAGGTTACTGCGTCAAATGCAAGAGCAAGCGCGAGATGAAGAACTCCAAGCAGGTCACGATGAAGAACGGTAAGCCCGCGACAGAGGGCGTTTGCCCGACCTGCGGCACCAAGATGTTCAAGATCGGCGCCGCGAAGTAGGGTAGTGAAGAGGGGGCCGGTTCCGGCCCCCTGATTCATTTGCGGATGTAGCACGTGGCCGCGGCGCCCGGCCCGCAATGCGTGCCGACGACGGCGCCGGTGGCGACGACGTCAATATTCCCCGGGGATACGGGGGCCAAGCGCTCGGCCAGCTCCCGTGCTAGCGCCTCGTTGTCCGCGTGCGGCACAGCCAGGTAGGTAAAGGGGGCGTCCCGAGCTGTGAGTGCGACCATGCGATCCAGCGCCTTGCGCATGGTGCGCGGCCGGTCCGCCTGCTGCACGGTCCCATCGCGAAGGGTGATGATGGGTTTGATTTGCAGCATGCTTCCGAGCAGCGCCTGCGCGAAGCTGATGCGCCCGCTCCGCTGTGCGTGCTGCAGCGTCTCCAGCACTGCATAGAAGCCAGTCTTGGCGATGCTGGCTGCCAGCAGCTCACACACGGCGTCCTGGCTTGCGCCTGTCCCGGCAGCCTCAGCCGCCATTTGGGCTAGGTAGCCAAGCGCTAGTGACACCGCCCGCGAGTCGATCACGCGGATGCGCTTGCCGGGCAGCAGATCGGCAGCCGCTCGAGCGCTGTTGAGGGTTCCGCTCAGCCCACCGGAGATATGGATCGAGATGATCTCGTCGGCTTCGAGGCTCTCGTACAGCTCCTTGAACCGGCCGATTGATGGCTGCGAGGTGGTCGGGATGCTTCGGGCTGCCCGGAGCTTCTGGTAGAAGGCCGCGGGCGGCAGCTCGTTGCCATCGTCGTACGAGACGTCGTCGATGCGAACGGTCAACGGCGCGATGTGGATGCCCAGTTGCTGGGCTCTCTCCGGCGGCAGGTCGGCAGTGCTGTCGGTAACGACGGCGATCACGGCGGGCATTGTACGGCCCCTAGAATTGGAATATGAATGCCCTCGCCCGTTTTGAGGGGTTCATGCAGGAGCTGATGGACCGGCGCGTGGTGCGCCTGCTGGGCGGCAACCTGCAGCCGGTGGAGCTGGCCCGCGCTGTCGGCCAGGCCATGGAAGCCGGGGTAACGGACCTGGTCGCCCCCAACTGTTTCCGTATATTGGTGCACCCCGAGGATTGCGCCGATCTCCGCGCACTTGACGGTTCGCTGGAGCGCAAGCTGGCCGAGTATGCCGTGGAGCTCGCTCGCGAGCACCGCTACAACTTCGCCGCCCCGCCCCAGGTCCGGCTCATAGCCGACGCGGACGTCGAGCGCGGCCGGGTGAAGGTGACTTTTCCCTCTCCCGCCGCGGCGGGAGAGGGTCAGGGTGAGGGAGCCTCGGGTGGGGCGAGGGGGCCGGCTGCCTGGGCACGCCCCCGCACTGCCGCTGCGCCGCTGCGCTTCGAGATGCCCACGGACGATGGTTTCACACTGCTGCTCGTGGACCATTTCCCATTCACCATCGGCCGCCGCCACGGCCACGACCTGGTCCTGCCCGATGGGCGGGTGTCGCGAGACCATGCGGTGGTCGAGGCGGCGGGCAGCGCCTACCGCTTGCGTGACCTGGGCAGCCACAACGGCACGCTCCTCAACGGCCAACCCATCTCCGAAGCCGATGTCCGCGACGGCGACCAGCTCGCCATCGGCAGCTTCGAAGTGACTGTGCGGATCGCGTCCGAGCCGTGAGTTTCGACGTCCTTCTGTTCATCTTGCGGGCCACCTTCCTGGTGCTGCTGTACATCTTCCTGCTGGCCGTGGTGAAGGTGGCCTGGGGCGGCCTGCGCAAATCGGCCCAGGCGCGGGAGTCGGTGGTGGCTCCGGCGAGCTTGGTCCGGCTGCGGATCGTCTCCGGCGGGCGCAACGGCCTGGCCGACCGCGCCTTCGATCTGTGGTCCAGCGCGACCCTGGGCCGGGCGCCGGACAATACTATCGTCCTGCCTGACGCGTCGGTGTCCGCCCATCACGCCGCCGTGCGCCAGGACCGCGGGCAATGGTGGGTGGAGGATTTGCGCAGCACGAATGGCACCGCCGTCAACGAGACCTCGGTGCGCAGCCCCACGCCCTTCTACCCCGGCGACGTGGTCCGTCTGGGCGAGGTCCTGCTGCGCCTGGAAGTGGACGACGTCAGAGGATAACTAGACATAACTATCGGCGTGATCCTGGCCGGCGGCCGGGGCGAGCGCATGGCGGCCGGCCGCAACAAGGCGCTGCTCGAACTGGCCGGCCGCCCCCTGCTGCTGTACTCCCTGGACACCTTTCGCGCCTGCTGCGACCGCCTGGTGGTCGTCTCCGCTTCGGAGGACATGGCGGGGATACGCCAGCTGCTGCCATCGGATGTGCCCGTCGTGGCCGGCGGCGCCACGCGCCACGGTTCGGAGTGGAATGCGCTCCAGGCGCTGCGCTCCGACCTCGGAGCCGCGGACGTCGTGGCCATTCACGATGCCGCGCGCCCGCTCGTCTCCTCGGCCGACGTCATGGCCGTGCTGGCGTCCGCGCAGGAGCACGGCGCCGCCCTGCTTGCCGCCGCCGCCGAGCTGCCCGCGCTGGAGGTGGCGGGTGAGCACGTCGCCCGCGCCCATCCGGCCGGCGAGCTGTGGCGCGCCCAAACTCCGCAGGCCGCGCGCGCCTCCTGGCTCCTGGACGCCTATCAGCGCGCCGCGGCGGACAGCTTCGACGGTACGGACACTGCCGCCGTCCTATCTCGCGCCGGCTACCCCGTCCGCGTGGTCGCGGCCACCGCTGAGAACCCGAAGGTCACCGTGCCTGCCGATTTGCGGCTTGCGGAGGCCCTCCTGCGCGGGCGCTAACGCGCAGGCTGGAACACGTGCGTCGGCGTTCCCAGGAACAGCATGCGCTTGTCCCGGACCATATCCCGCCGGTATTCGTCCCAGTTGGCATGCTCCCGTCCATGCCGCAGCCGGTAGTAGTCCTCCAGCAGCGGCATCGCGTCGGGCTGCCGGATGATCCGCACGGTCGCCTCGACGTGCAGCCAGCCATGAAAGGCGTCGTCGAGCACGCACAGCGTCGACCGCGGATCGCGCGCGAGGTTGTGCCCCTTGGCAGTCCCATCCCGAGACCAGACCCACACCTCGCCGTCCCGCCCAGCCACCGCCGTGACGATGGAGGTCTGCACCCGCCCATCCTTCCGGTTGGTGACCATCACCGCGTGCCGGCTCGGCCTCACGAACTCCAACGCCTCAGCGACTGCTTCCATGCCGCCCATTCTCCCAGACGCCTGGCCTAGCCGATCGGCCGCAGCCTCGCCAGAATCCGCTCGCGCGGGATCGAGCCCGACGCGTGGGAGTCCTCCGAGGACTCGTTGCGGTTGTCGCCCAGCACGTAGTAGCTGCCGGGATCGACGGCGATTGGCCCAACGTCGTATTTGATTGGATCGCGGACATATGGCTCGTTCGCGGGCGTGCTGTTCAGGGTCAGCTTGCCTGCTCGCGTTTCGATGACGTCGCCCGGCAGGCCGATGATGCGGCCCGGCATGACCGCGCCCTCGCGTGCGCTGTAGACCACCAGGTCTCCGCGCTGCAAGTCGCCGGACAGCCGGTAGGCGATCACCAACATCCCGCGGGTGAGGGTTGGCGACATGGCGGTATCGCTGACCTGGATCGGCTTCAGCAGCGCCGTCCCGGGCGGCAGTGTGCTCTGGCCAATGGCGGCCATCAGCGCCAGCGCCAGCACGCTGGTCAAGCCGAACAGCACATTGCCTACGCGCCCCGAGCCTCCAGATTGTGCTCCCATCGTTCGCCCGCTGAATTCTATGCCGCCGGCAGCCGCGGGCCGCGGGCGAAGCTGTCAACGGTGAAGCACGGCCACGGGTGTGACTCCTGCCGCCACGCGGTGGCCAACGTCAACCAGCGGCTCAAAGGCGGTCGTGAGCCGAAGCGCTGTCTGAGATCCGAACTTAATCATTCCCAGACGCTGTCCCTGATCGACCTCGGAATCGATGTCCACCCAGTTGACGATCCTTCTTGCTACCAGTCCCGCTCGCTGTGCTACTACGCATGGCCCATGTCGGGTCTGCAAATGCGTCGACAACTCGTGGTTTTCTCGTTGCGTCCGCGGGCTTGTTGCAGCATGATGTGCCCCCAGTCGCCATACCTTGTCGATGATTGTTCCCGCTAGCGGCAGGCGCTGGACGTGCACATTCAAATCGATGAACGCGGCGCCAAGTATCAGCCAAGCAGCAAGACTATCTTGACGGCGTATCGCCATTAAGATCGCTACGTAGCCCAAGAGCATGCCAAGAAAAGTGATTGTGCAAGGTATGAGCACCCTCGAGAGTCGCACTACTACAAGCCCCTAATAAGCGGTGGGTTGGCGAAGGTGCTCCACGCGCGGTCGCCAGTCAGGTTCCTGGCGATCATATCGGAGAAGGCGTTTCTTTACTGAGAACTGCACGGTTGCTGCACAATAGGCTGCATCGAGGGGGTCACTTGATTTGTCGGCTCCGATTCCAAATGGTCCAGAGGGTGGGCCGGGTGCGGAGGACGCAGCCAGCAGCCTAGATGCCGGCATCGATGTCAGTCTGATTCGCGCCGAGCTTGTTCGCAGCCTTCGGCACGACTTGCGAACCCATGTCAGCCACGTAGTGGGCTTCAGCGAAATCCTGCAGCACAAGGCGACCGAAGCGGGACACACTGCTCTATTGGTTGATCTGCGCAAGATCGAGACGGCGGGTTGGGGCTTACTCGGGTTTCTGACGGAGACCCTCGATCTGGCGAAGATCGAAGCCGGCAAACTGCAGCCGGAGCTCATTACTTCTCAGCTGCGCGCACTGCTCGATTCGATCTTGGGCCAGACTGACCAGCTCGGCAGCGCAGC
>DAIUFO010000148.1:0-8949 GCA_036844545.1 Chloroflexota bacterium | reverse complement strand
AGCCCGCGCCGCTCTTTTTTGCCTGCCATACAGGGATGGTAGGGCCAGACACGTCTACGGTACACTTGAACGGTTGCGCGTCGAGCGCTTTGACGAGAGAATAGGGGAGGATTTTCGAGAGATGGCTTACATCATCACCGAGCCTTGCGTCGGGGTGAAGGACGCGGCTTGCGTTGAGGTGTGCCCTGTGGATTGCATCTACGCCAAGGACGAGGACGACATGTACTACATCCACCCGGATGAGTGCATCGACTGCGGAGCATGCGTGCCGGAGTGTCCCGTGAACGCCATCTTCGAGGAGTCCGAAACCCCCGCCGAGTGGAGCCAGTTCATCCAGATCAACGCGGACTACTTCAAGTAGACAGCCGCGCGTAGACACTCGGGCCCGCCACGCGGCGGGCCCTTTTGGCATCTTGACTGCACGCTAATAAGCGGTTATTTATATAATGTCGCTTTATGCGTCTGTATTTCTGATGACGGAGCGTGAGCTCAAGCTTCTCTGCCGGGCGTTGGGCGACGTCATGCGCCTGCGCATCATCCGGCAGCTGGCCGACGAGCGCGAGGTCAGCGTCAGCGATCTCGCCGATCGCCTGGTCATCAGCCAGCCCCTTGCGTCGTGGCATTTGCGCATCCTGCGTCGCGCCAGCATCCTCAGCACCCGCAAGGATGGGCGGCAGGTCTACTGCTCGTTGAACCGCGGCCGGGTCAGCGAATTCCAGGACGCCATCGGCGACCTCATTGAACCCAGCACAGGAAAGGAACCGCTTTGGGAAAAGTCCGCGTTGCCATCGTCGGCGTAGGGAACTGCGCCTCCTCCCTGATCCAGGGCGTCGAGTATTACAAGGACGCTAAGGAGGAGGACTTCGTGCCCGGGCTGATGCACGTCAACCTGGGTGGCTATCACATCCGCGACATCGAGTTCTCGGCCGCGTTCGACGTCGACAAGGACAAGGTGGGCAAGGACCTGAGTGAGGCCATCTGGTCCGGCCAGAACAACACTTACAAGTTCTCCGACGTGCCTCGATTGGGGGTGACCGTTCAGCGCGGTATGACGCACGACGGGCTGGGCGTCTACCTCTCCAAAGTGATCGAGAAGGCGCCGGGCGAGACCTCGGACATTGTGCGCATCCTGCAGGACACCGGCACCGACGTGGTCGTGAACTATCTGCCGGTTGGCAGCGAGCAGGCGACCAAATGGTACGTCGAGCAGGTCCTCAATGCCGGCTGCGCGATGGTCAACTGCATTCCGGTGTTCATAGCTCGCGAATCGTACTGGCAGCAGCGTTTCAAGGAGAAGGGGCTGCCGATCATCGGCGACGACATCAAGAGCCAGGTGGGCGCCACGATTGCCCATCGCGTGCTGACTCGCTTGTTCCGGGAGCGCGGCGTGAAGCTGGAGCGCACCAGCCAGCTCAACGTGGGCGGCAACACCGACTTCCTCAACATGCTCGAGCGCTCACGCCTGGAGTCCAAGAAGATCTCCAAGACCAACGCCGTGACCTCGCAGCTGGACTACGACATCGGCGAGGACAATGTCCACATCGGGCCGAGCGATTACGTCCCTTGGCTGACCGACCGTAAGTGGGCCTACATCCGCATGGAAGGCCGCACCTTCGGCGACGTGCCGCTCAACATGGAGATGAAGCTGGAGGTGTGGGACTCGCCCAACTCGGCCGGCGTGGTTATCGACGCCGTGCGCTGCCTCAAGTTGGCGCTCGACCACGGCTTGTCCGGGACCATCGAGGGTCCCAGCGCCTACTTCATGAAGTCGCCGCCGGTGCAATATGCGGACGCGGTGGCGCGGCAGATGACGGAAAGCTTCATCGACACCTACCCCGCCAAGGCGTCAGCCAGCGCCAACGCGGTGGCGCAGGGCGAGGGCATTCAGGAGCCGGTGAGGCCATAGCCGCCTACCTGCTCATCCGGCTGGCTACCTGGCTCACGCGCGCGCTGCCGCTGGGCGCCCAGCTCTGGACGGCAGACGCTATCGCTGCCATCGGCTGGACCGTGCTGCCCGCCATACACGGGCGCGTACGCGACAACGTGCGCCACATCCTGGGAGCCGAAGCCGGGGCAGACGAAGTGGAGCGAGTGGCGCGGCAGCAGTGGCGCAACTACCTCCGCTACATGCGCGATTTCGCCGCCCTGCCGCACAGTGCAGCCTCTGAGATGGACCGCGTCTTCGCCTGTGTCGATGGCTGGGAACACATCGACGAAGCCATGGCGCAGGCCCGCGGGCTGGTGTTGGTCTCCGTTCACTTCGGCAACTGGGACCTGGCCGCCGGCGCCTTGGCCCGGCGCTACCCGGTTAACGTCATTGTCGACAGCTTCAGCTCTTCGCGCGTCGACGAGGCCATCAACCAACGGCGCCACGCGCTGGGCCTGAAAGTCATCCCTATCGAGAAGGCCGTCAAGCGCACCGCATCGGCGCTCCGCCGCAACGAGGTTGTCGCCTTCCTCGTGGACAAGCCCGTCGAGGGCGACGAGGGCGTGCAGGTCAGTTTCTTTGGCGAGCCGGCGCGCATCCCGGGAGGCGCCGGCTATTTTGCTGCCCGCTTGAAGGCGCCGCTCATCGTCGCCTTTGCGTGGCGTAACCCGGACCGAAGCTTTTCGGCCAAGGTGCTGCCGCCCATCTCGACCGAAGGCGACGTGGGGGCGATCATGCAGCGCATCACCACGGCCACGGAGCAGACAATCCGGGAGCAGCCGGAGCACTGGTTCATGTTCAGGCGAATGTGGGCCGCTGAGGCGTCGTCGCCCGCGGTGGCCCAGTTGGAGGAGGCGGTCGCTTAACTACTTGGTGTTTCGCACGGCTGCGCTGGTCGTGCCGCTGCTTCCCGAATGGTGCCTGCCGTGGCTGGCGCGGGCGCTTGGCGCCGCCGCGTTTGCGCTTGGCAGCGGGGCTCGGCGAGCCGCCCGAAGGAACATCGAGGCCGTGATCGGCCCCTCAGGCAGCTTCGGGACCGTGCGCCGGATGTTCGTCCACAATGCCCAGTACTACCTCAGCTTGTTCGCGCCGCGGGCGGCCAACTTTCGGCTCGAGGACCACGAGCTGTGCGGCTGGCAACATTTCGCCGAGGCGCTCGCCGCGGGCCGCGGTTGCCTGCTGGTGAGCCCCCACCTGGGCGACATCAACTACTACGCCGAGCTGTTCGTCGCCTCCGGCCTGCCGGTCAACGTGCTCGTGGAAGAGCTGCGGCCGGCCAAGCTTTCGGACTTGGTGGTCCGGCTGAGGGCGCGGCGTGGCGTAAAGGTGATCGTCGGCGGGCGGGGCGCGCTGCGCGACGTGTACCGCGCGCTGGATCGCAACGAGATCGTGGCCATTATCAGCGATCGCGACCTGGCCGGCGACGGCGAGCCGGTCCGCTTCTTTGGCCGGGCGACGACCATGCCGGGCTACGCCTTCACCGTCGCCGCCCGCCGCAAGACCCCGGTTGTGTTCGGTACGGCCGTGCGGCTGGACAACGGCCACATCGTGACGGACGTGCGTGCGCCCTTCATCCCTTCAGCCGATGCCAAGACCGAGGTGCAGCGCATGGCCGGCGTGTTCGAGGAATTCATCCGCCGCTGGCCGGACCAGTGGCTGGCCTTCCAGCCGGTGTTCGATGGGTAAGGCCGACCTGCACATCCACACTACCTGGGGTGACGGCACCGCCACTGTCCGGCAGATCATGGACCACGTTGCCGAGGGCCATCTGGACGTGATCGCCATCACCGACCATGATGACTTACGGGCTGGCTGGCAAGCTCGCGAGAGGTCCGGCGCGTACGGCTTCGAGGTGATCCCCGGCATCGAGATCACGACCTTGCAGGGTCATTTGCTGGCACTGTTCCTGGAGCGGCCGGTGAAAATGCTGCGCTCCTTGGAATGGACTATCCGGGCAGTGCACGATCAGGGTGGAGTGTGCATCGCGCCGCATCCCCTGAGCTGGCTGACGCGAAGCCTGGGCGAACGCGCCGTCCGCGGGGCGTCCTCGGCGCTGGACGGCATCGAAGTCATCAACCCCAGCTTGGCGGGCCGGGTGACGGCCGCTAAGGTGGTCAGGCTGAACGAGCAGGTGCTGCACCTGCCGGAGACGGGCAGCAGCGACGCGCACCACCTGCAGGGCGTCGGCTCCGCTTTCACCGAATTCGAGGGCCACACCGCCGAGGACTTCCGCCACTCGCTGAAGGCAGGGACGACTCGTGCCGGCGGCAACTTTGTGTGGCATCGGGAGATGACCGGCGTGATGAAGGCGCGGACGGCCTACCGCTGGCAGAAATATGTGCTCCGAAAATCGGCGCCGGCATGAAAATCGGCCTTGTTTCACCATACGACTACGCCGCGTCCGGCGGAGTGCGGGAGCACATCGGCGCGCTGGACGCCAAGTTCCGCGAGATGGGCCACGACGTGGTCATCCTCACTCCTAACTCCAAGGACGGCCGCGAGGAGCACCACGACAACGTCATCTCGCTGGGCCGCGTCACCCCGCTGCGGATCAACGGCTCCACGGCGCGCATCACCCTGTCGATGTGGCTGACCCATCGGGTGCGCCAGATCCTGCGCGAGGAACAGTTCGACGTGCTGCACATCCACGAGCCGCTCATGCCGGCCCTGCCGCTGACGGTGCTGCGTTGCTCGGAGACGATCAACGTCGCGACCTTTCATGCACACGGCCAGTCGTACGCCTCCAACCTGGGCTACCTGGTGGGCAAGACTATCGTCCGGCGGCGGGTCAAGAAGCTGCACGGCCGGATTGCCGTTTCGGATACCGCGCGCGATTTTGTGGAGAGCTACTTCCCCGGCGACTACACAATTATCCCCAACGGCATCGATCTCGATTGGTGGCAGCGTCCGGTCAAACCCATCGAGCGCTTTGCCGACGGCCGCCCGAACGTGCTGTTTCTTGGCCGGCTGGAGAACCGCAAGGGGCTGAAGTATCTCATCAGGGCCTTCCAGCGCGTTCGCCATGAGGTGCCGGGCGCGCGGCTCATCGTGGCCGGCGAGGGCCGGCTGCGGGGCGGCTTCGAGCGCTACGTCTGGAGCCACGACCTGGAGGGCGACGTGTTCTTCACCGGCTTCGTCGCGGCCGAGGATCGGCCGCGCTATTTCGCCACTTGCGACGTGTTTTGCGCCCCCTCCACCGGCCAGGAGAGCTTCGGCATCGTGCTGCTCGAGGCCATGGCCCGCGGTAAGCCCATCGTGGCCTCGAACATCGCCGGCTATCGCGACGTGATCACGAACCGGCGGGAAGGCCTGTTGGTGCCGATCAAGGACGAGGACGCGATCGCCAACGCGCTGGTCGAGCTGCTGTCCGACCCTGTGCGCCGCCAGGAGCTGGCCGAACAAGGTTTGCGGACGGTGCAGCAATACTCCTGGACGCGCGTCGCCGGCTGGATTTTGGAGTACATCACCGAAGTACGCGAACGCTATCGGAACGCAGGGTCGGCCGTCGGTGTTCCTCTCCCGCCGGTCCTACGCGGACGGCGAGTGGAGAGGCTAGGGGAGGGCACCTAAACCATGTTCGGTCCGCGCAGCCAGCGCTTTTTCCGCTCTCTGGCCGAATGGTGGGTCCGGCCACTGGCGGCCGCCGGCATCACGCCCAACATGCTGACCCTGGCGGGCTTTGCTTTGGCCGCGGCTTCGGCGGTGGCCATCGCCATGAATCACCCGATTTGGGCCGCCATACTGCTGTTCATCGGCGGCGCCTGCGACCTATCCGACGGGGCGCTGGCCAGGGTGCAGGAATCGCGCTCCACGTTCGGCGCCTTCTTCGACTCGACCCTCGACCGCTACTCCGAAGCTGTCGTGCTGCTGGGACTGGTGTACCTCTACGGCAGCCAGGGTCGCACCTGGGAGCTGCTGGTCGTCTTCGCGGCCCTCGTCGGCTCGCTGATGGTCAGCTACACCCGCGCCCGGGCCGAGGGCCTGAACCTCGAGTGCAAGGAAGGCCTGTACGCGCGGCCCGAGCGGGTCGTGACGCTGGTGGTCGGCCTGTTGCTGTACCCCTGGCTGCTGTGGTTCATCGTCGCGCTGGCGGTGCTCTCCAACCTGACCGCCATCCAGCGCATCCATCATGTCTGGAAGCTGACACACCCGGCGGCTCCGCGGCCCGTCGAGCGCGAACGGCCAGTGGCCGCGCCATCCACGCTGCGGAGCGATCTTAGACATGGGAGCTGATTGAAATGGCGGCACCTGCCAAGACCATGGTTATCGACGCCGATGCGCACGTGGTCGAGTGCGCCCACACCTGGGACTTCATGGACCCCGCGGAGACGAAGTTCAAGCCGGCCTTGGTGGAGGTGCCGGGCGAGACCAAGCTCCAATACTGGCTGATCGAGGGCAAGCTGCGCGGCTTCCGCTTCCCGGCCTTCACGCAGCAGCAGCTGGAGGAGCTTTCACGCCAGGCCGGCCGGACCATGACCACGCCTCAAGAAGCCAACGAGATGGCCGACGTCGAGCTGCGCCTCCGGCACATGGACCAGATCGGGGTCGACGTGCAGGTGCTGCACAACACCATGTTCATCGAGCAGGCCACGGACAACCCCGTGGCCGAGATCGCCCTGTGCAGGAGCTGGAACCGCTGGCTGGCCGACATCTGGAGCAAAGGCCATGACCGCCTGCGCTGGTCGTGCATGATGCCGCTCCTCACCATTCCGGAGGCTGTTGAGCAGATGCGTTTCGGCAAGGAACATGGCGCCTGCGCCGCCCTGATGCGCCCCATCGAGGGCAACCGGCTGCTGATCGACCGCTACTTCTACCCCATCTTCGAGGAGGCGCAGCGGCTCGATATGGCGATCGCCGTCCACATCGCTAACGGCAACCCGTGGATGACGGACTTTTTCAAGCACGACGTCTTCCAGGCCGCCGCCTTCCATCGCTTCCGCGTGCCTACCGTGGCCGCGGTTCACGACCTGCTGCTGAGCGAGATCCCGCGGGTGTTCCCCAGCCTGCGCTTTGGGTTCATCGAAGCCAGCGCCCAATGGCTGCCCTGGATCCTGAACGAAGCCCGCAAGCGCTTCCGGCAGCTCGGCCGGCCCTGGCCAGATAACATCATGCGCGACTACCGGATTTGGGTCACCTGCGAGAACTCAGATGACCTGCCGAACGTCCTCCAACACGCCGGCGAGGACTGCCTGGTGATCGGCACCGACTACGGCCACACCGACCCATCCAGCGACATCGACGCCATCAAGACCTTCCAAGCCCGCACGGACCTCACGGAGGCGGTCAAACAGAAGATTCTGACGGATAACTCGCGCCGGCTCTACGCTATCTAATACGCCTGGTTGTCCGTGAAGAGGATGGCGAGCGTCTTGAGCATGATCTTGAGATCGAGGACGGGCGACCAGTTCTCGACGTACCACAGGTCGTACTTGGTCCGCTCTTCGATGGATGTGTTGCCGCGCAGGCCGTTGACCTGCGCCCAGCCGGTGATGCCGGACTTCTCGGCGTGCCGCTCCATGTAGCGCGGGATACGGCTGCTGAACTCCTGAACGAACACCGGCCGCTCCGGGCGCGGGCCCACCACGCTCATGTGGCCCAGGAGTACATTCACGAACTGCGGGAACTCGTCCACCGAGAAGCGCCGCAGCAGGGCGCCAAGCCGTGTCTTGCGCTTATCCTGCGCGTGCGCCCACACCGGACCGGTTTCGGCTTCGGCTTCGTCCATCATCGACCGGAACTTGATGCAGGGGAAGACGCGCCCATCCTTGCCCACCCGCTCCTGGATGTAGAACACCGGTCCGCGCGAGTCGACCTTCACCAACATCGAGATCAGCGCCAGGATGGGAGACAGGAAGACGAGCACGAGCGTGCTCACCAACACGTCCATTGCCCGCTTGATGAGGAGGTTGCGGCCGCGCAGCCGGCTCTGGCGGATGGCCACCAGGGGCAGTCCGTTCAGATCGTCGATGCCGGCGTCCTGGGTGATCATCTGGACCACGTCCGGCAGGACCTTGACTTCGACCTCGGTGCTGTCCAGCAGGTCCATGATCTCGAGGATGGCTTCGGGGTTGGAGCGGCTCAGGGCCACGATGACCTCGTCGACGCCATTGGCGCTTACAACGGAGGCAACGTCGCCGATGCCGCCAAGGATGGGCAGCTCGGAGGAAGCGCCGAGTGGAGCATTCTCATCCAGGAAGCCGATCACGGTGTAGCCCAGCTCGGGAGAACGGCGGATCTTGTCCAGCACCACGTGCGCCGGCGGGCCGCTGCCGACGATCAGGATGCGCTTGGTGCCCACTCCGTGGCGGCGCAGCGAGGCCTGCACCAAGGCCCCCAGGGCGCGGCCGCCGCTGACCAGCAGCACTGACATGAACCAGGCGTAGATGACCATCAGCCGGGACAGCTCGAAGATGTTCAGCAGCGCGAACGAGACCACCGCCACGGCGAACAGCGTGCCGACCGAAACACCACCGATGACGCGCACCGCCTCGTCCACCGGGTTGAGGCTGCGGCGCCGGCTGTACAGGCCGTTCATGGCGAATGCTGCCAGGAAGCAGCACACTACCACCACGGCGGTGCCGTACTGGACGAAGCGCGACGGCAGCCGCAGGAAGGGAATGATGTCTGTCTGATAGCGCAACCGGAAGGCGATGAGGTAGGCGCCGAGAATGGCGGCGCTGTCCACGATCACCAACGCGAGCGTTTCCAGAAATGCCTGCCGAGCGTGGCGCTTCATCGGGCGGGCCTGATCGATCGCGGCCTCAGGACGTTCGCCGCCAGGGCCATCAAGCAGCGCAGGCCAATGCCCAGCATGATGGCCCAATTCACGACGAACAACGTTCCAGAGGCGTAGTGCTTGCGATGGAACGTGACCATCGCGTCATAGAAGGCCAGGATCGATCGCACGCTGCGTTGCCTGCTGCTCTGCCCCTTGTAATGGACGATGACGACGGCGGGATTATAGAAAACCTTCCAGCCCCGCTGCCGAATGCGGAAGGCCCAGTCCAGGTCTTCGCCGTACA
>DAIUFO010000147.1:0-8977 GCA_036844545.1 Chloroflexota bacterium | reverse complement strand
CGTCTAAGTCCTGGCCAGGCGCGTGGCTGTGAAGTGTTACTCCAGCTAGGCCATTACCCTGAGCTACGTTGTCCACGATTCGGTTGTTGTACACCGCCGTGCCGGGCGGTCCGCCGGCCAGGAGAATGCCGGCCCCCTCGCCCTTGATGCCGTTGCCATTCACCTCGTTGTGGCTGATGCTATTGCTGTAGACGCCCCCCACATTCGGCTGGGGCGTTCCGTGTGCAAACGCACCAGCGTTGTGACCAGCGATGGTGATCCCGCAGTCTTCAAGATTGTTGTCCGCCGTGTTGTGGTCAATCATGTTGCCCGACGTAGGGCCGTTCTCGTCCGTCAGGAGGATGCCACCGGCATTGTTCACCACGGTGTTGTGCAGTACCTGAGAGTTGGTGACCGACCACAAGTGCAGCCCTTCGCCACAGTCACCCGGGATAAGTCCGACTGCCGCACATTCGCCGGTCTGTTGATTCGCTGGCAGCGAAGTACCTTGGTCGTTCTGTGTGACGACGTTGTCCCGGACAAGCGCATCATGCGTCTGCTTGACCAGGATTCCTTCAAACGTCGCGTGCTGGACAGTGAAGCCTCGCACGCTCGTGCCGGCGGCAGCGGCTCCCTGGATTAGTACGCCGTTCGTCAGCCCCGTCGCGTCGATGACGGGATTACCGTCACCCCTCAGATCGAGGTTGGTCGCAATCGTGACGTCCTCGTGGTAGGTGCCACGCTGCACGCGGATGGTATCCCCTGGATTTGCCACCGAGACCGTGTGGCTGATGGTACGACACGAGCCGCTTGCTGTGCACGGGTTGCTGTCGCTGCCATCAGGCGAGGCGAATAGTGTGGCGTGGCCCGCCACGGTAAGATAGCGCGCAGTCAGGATCAGCCTTGTCTGACGGCCAAAAGGAGAAGGTAACAGCATGCCGAACGGGACACACACGCGGCAGGACGTGTGGAAGCTGAATCAGTGGGACCCAACCATCCTGTGGTTCGCCAAGGCGATTGCCGACATGCAGACGCGGCCCTTCACCGACCCCACGAGTTGGCGCTACCAGGCCGCCATCCACGACTACACGCCAGCCGACGATCCGAACCCCAAGGTGGCGATGCCGTCCGCGGCCACGCAGAAGACGTTCTGGAAACAGTGCCAGCATGGCAGTTGGTTCTTCCTGCCGTGGCACCGCATGTACCTGTTCTACTTCGAGCAGATCGTCGCCGCCACCGTCACCAAGCTGGGCGGGCCCTCCGGCTGGTCGCTCCCCTACTGGAATTACAGTGACCCGGGCAACCCAAGTGCCCGCAAGCTGCCGACCGCATTCCGCGCGCCCAAGCTGCCCGACGGCACCTCGAATCCCCTCCTTATTGCGGCGCGAGCCCCCGGTGTCAATCAAGGCGCGGACGTCTCAGGCGCGGCTGACGTCGAGCTCCAGACGTCATTGTCGAAGCAGTCCTTTGTGGCGCAGCCGCACGGTGGCGACCCCGGCTTCGGCGGCCCGCAGACCGGTTTTTCGCACAACGGCGCTAGCGTCGGGGAGCTTGAGCGCGTGCCGCACGGCTTGATCCATATGGACGTAGGCGGGCAGGACGGCTGGATGAGCGCCTTCGATACCGCCGCGCTGGATCCCATCTTCTGGCTGCACCATGCCAATCTCGATCGGCTCTGGACAGTCTGGATGGGACGGGCTGGCGGGCATGCCAATCCAAACGCCAACAACTGGCGCAACCAGTCCTTCCAATTTCACGATGCCACAGGCAACGTCGTGTCTCTCAGCCCCGCGCAGGTCGTCGACACGACCGTCGCCCCGCTAAGGTATCAGTATCAGGATGTCTCCGATCCGCTTGGCCCCGCAGTCGCAGCCCCCCTGGTAGGACTGCAGGTGGAACAACAGCCGCCTCCGGAGATGGTGGGCGCTACCACGGCGCCCCACGCGCTGGCGGAGCAGCCCACCACCGCTCACCTCTCGGTCGCGGCCCCCACCGGACCGGGACTCGTGGCGGCACCTTCCGGCGCCGCGCAGCGCATCTATTTGAATATCGAGAACATCACCGGCACAGGCAAGTCAACCGGCTATGAGGTCTACTTGAACTTGCCGCCGGATGCGGACCCTCAGCAGCACAGGGATAAATTGGTCGGCATCCTGCCGATGTTCGGCGTGGCCGAAGCCAGCCGATCCGACGCGCAGCATGCCGGCAGTGGACTCCACTACGCCCTCGACGCTACGGACGTCATCCGGCGGCTTCAAGCGAACAATGCCTGGAATCCGACTGACCTCCGGATCACGTTCGTGCCGCGCCGCCGCGGTGATGTGGCCCCGCCCGGTCTGTCCGCGGCGCGCCCAGGAGGCGCCATCCAAGTCGGACGGATAAGCCTCTACTACGCCTGAGTCCGATGCGCACGTCCCTGAGCTGGCGCTTTCCTGAATGGTGGACGCTGGCCATTAGCGCGCTCGCCTGGCTGGTGCTCCTCGCCGGGCCCAGCCACGCGTTTTTTAGCGGAAGTAAGGCGCCTGCCTACCACGACCATTTCGCGCTCGCCTTGACCGCGAGTTGGACGCCACCCACCTGGATTGCGCAGCTACTCGCCTGGTCCCTCATGGTCATGGCCATGATGTCCCCGCTCACGGTGGCGGCCATTCGCATCACGGCCGCGCGCAGCCTGTGGTGGCGGCGCAATCGCGCCATCGCCTGGTTCCTCGCCGGCTACCTGGGCCTATGGCTGGTGGCCGGCGTACTGATATCTGCCACCATCGCCGCTGTCAGGCTCGATGGCTGGCCCCATCTGTCGCTGATCGCGGCTACAGCGTTCGCCGCCGCGGCCGTCTGGCAGCTCACCTCTACAAAAGCCCGCGCTCTCCGCTTCTGCCATCGCACCGCGCCGATCGCGCCTGCTGGCTGGCGGGCCAACCTGGACTGCGCGCGTTACGGCTGGTTGATCGGGCGGGGCTGCCTGCTCAGCTGTTGGGCCATGATGCCGGCCTGCGTCATCGCCGGCCACAATGTCATTGCCATGGGGTGCGCCAGTACGGTCGTTGTAGCCGAACGGCGCGCCTTCCGTCCCTACCAGCGGCTGATGGCCGCGCTATTGGCCGGCCTGGCGTTGCTGTACGCAACGGCCATACTGTGATTTCCGCGAATTCAAAGGAGGAGCGTATCGTGACCAACCGCAACCCTCTTCAGTGCATCGTCCCGCCGGACATCCTGTTCGAGCTGGCCCGCCAGGCCGACCCAGCCGTCCGCGCCGCGGCCATTGACACGCTGACCCTCGATCATCTGTTCCGCCAGACTCGGGCGGAAACCGCGGCGCGCTTCGGCGGACGAACCATGCTGCCGGTCACCTTCGCCAGAATTGGCGGCCAGGCCCAGCGGACCATCTACGATCAGCACAATAGCCAGGTACAGACCCCGGGCACCGTGGCCCGCGCCGAGGGACAGCCGCCGGTCGCCGACAAGTCAATCAACCAAGCGTACGAGGGCTTGGGCGCCACCTACGACTACTACTGGAACATCTTCCAGCGCGATTCAATCGACGGCCAGGGCATGCCATTACTCGGCCTGGTCCATTACGGGACGAAGTACGACAATGCCTTTTGGGACAACGCCGGCCACATGTTCTTCGGCGATGGTGGCGGCATCATCCTCACCGACACCACGGCCGGGATCGACGTCATTGGCCACGAGCTGACGCATGGCGTGACCCAACACGAGGCCAACCTCACCTACGCCGGCCAATCCGGCGCCCTGAATGAGTCCGTCTCGGACGTGTTCGGCATCCAGGTCAAACAGCGCGTCCTGAATCAAGACGTCACCCAATCAGATTGGTTGATTGGGGCCGATGTCGTCGGGCCTGCGCTGAAGCCGGCCTTGCGTTCAATGAAAGCGCCCGGAACCGCCAATCCGCACGATAACCAACCAAAGGACATGGACGCGTACGAGGCGGGAGGCGACGTTCACGCGAACTCGGGAATCCCCAATTATGCCTTCTACGTAGTGGCCACCACCCTCGGAGGCCACGCCTGGGATGCCGCGGGGCGGATGTGGTACGCCGCCTGCAGCGACCCGAACCTGCGCTCCGATGCGACCTTCACCGATTTTGCTCGTCTGACGCTGAAGCATGCCCAGCAAACATACGGCGTTAGCAGCAATCAAGAGCAAGCTGTGCGCAGCGGCTGGGACGCCGCTAAGGTACCTTTGTAACGAGATGAGAATCGAGGTGGTGCGACGGGGTGGGATCGTTGGGATTCCGCTCCGTGGCACGCTGGACACCGGCGACTTGCCTGACAGCAAGGCTCGCATTGTAGAGAACGCGGTGCAGTCGCTGCGGTTCGACCAGCCTCCCTCTCCGCCTCGGCACCCAGACGGTTTCGAATACGAGTTTGCCCTCGAAAAGGATGGCGATCGCCGATCGGTGATCTTGGATGAGGCTGATGTGCCCGAGACTTTGCGTCCCATCGTCGATGAGGCGGTGACCTCTGAATTGGCGTGATGCCAGGTTGCCTCAAGCCAGCGCGGCGTCTCGTCCGCTTCCGAGCTTGGAGTTGAGCGGACAATTGACGGGTTCCGCGAACTGACCGCCTGAGGGAACAGAAGAGCCTTCCCCCATTCGACGTACGATTCGCGATCTCAGCGAATCGGCAGGCCTCATCTCGGCATCGCTTCACTCCGGACGTTCCGATAAGCCGGGTTACAGGAACCTTGCGGCGACCCTTAAGTGCCCCTGGGAGTCAAATCGACTGGCTACTTCATATATCTATAGATATCTATAGGCGCCCTGAGATGTCTCGTCATGCGGATTTCCTCCGAGGGATTTTGGGGCCGTGTAGGCGCTTGCTTGCAGCTGGACCCCCTGCCCGGACACCACTCGACTCATGGGCTGGCAATACGCTCGCACAAGGCGAGCGTGTGCGTCACGTGCTTGTCCTGGTCGGGCTGTGTTACCGTGTTGGCCAAAATAGCGCAAATGAGATACTCTGCCAGGCGATGCCAAAACTGCACGGCCGCGCATTGTGAGAAAACATCAGGCGCTGACCCAGCGCGGTCTAGCCGCCAAGAGCGGTGACGCCCGTCTCGACCATCGTCGACCTGGAGATGGGCGCAGCGACGCCCGCATGGTGACCGTTCGCAAGCTGGTCGATGCGCTGGGCGTCAAACCGCGAGAGCTCATGGAGGAATGACGGAGCAAGAGCTCTCCGAGCGCCGCCGCACGTGGCTACTCGAGCAACTGCCCCGGTCGGGTATGTCTGGCGAGGATCTCGCGTCCTGCACTCGCTACGCGCTCGGTCAGATTCGGCTCTGGCTTCGTGGCAGCAAGCCCATAAGCGCGGCAGCGTTACAGGAGCTGGCCCTAGCGCTGTCCGTCGACGCGCCGGCAGAGCTGAGGGAAAGCGCTCCGGGTTTGAGGAACCTGGCGGCTTATGCACTGGACTGCGGGATTGCGATGGACGTCGCTGCCGTCATCCTGTGGCTGGTGGATCGCGAGCGGCCAGGAATCCCTTGGACTGCGGTTATCACAGCCGTGGTCGGCAGCATACTCTTCTGCTTGAGCATCGTGCTGGCAAGAGTGCCAGCGCCCCGCCGGCAGCCGCTCTCTCCCCGCGCGGTTACACCGGCTACCACTGCTGAACTGCCTCTCAAGCCGTGAGACGCTTCCACCTGGACCGCCATGACGACCTGACGGGCGTGAGTGGCACAGGCATCGTGGCCCAGGGTGTGCAGTTCGATAACGGCAAGGTAGCGCTCACCTGGCTGACGGAGCGTTCGAGCGTCACCATCTACGACTCACTCACCGACGTGGAGGCCGTCCACCTCCACCACGGCGCAACGTCCCTGGTATGGGACGACGCGGCTCACTGACATGACTCGGCGAGAGGCGTGGTCAATGGTGCGAGTCTACAGCCCCTCATTGCACCCAATAGCGAATGGCTCCGACGGCTTGCGCATCCCGAGCCGGTGAAGGGTGGGCTGGTTCGGATCATGATGGCGCTTTGGGGGTCATCAGTGAGATGTGCACTTCGGCGTGGCTGACGTCAGGAGGAGACCCCGGTCTCCCCCGGGCCGCAGGCCCAGGATAGCCTTCGGCGGCAGTCCCGGCTGGCTGCCACGGCTACCACTCCACACTGGAGCGCCGTACCACATCGATCCTCTCTTTCAGCAGGTGGTCGGTTTGCCGGTAGTCGATAGCGGAGCCCCGACTAGCCCGCACAGCCATCTTCGCCAGTGGCCCGCACGACATCGTCATCCCGGCGACCGGCTTGGCGGAGAAAGTCGAGATGCCGGACCACGCTCCATCCGCGCCTCAGGCCAGGATCTGCGAGCGCGGGCGGAGGCCTCCCTTGCCCTGGCCGGCCTGGCGCGCCGAGCCGTCCCGCCGGCCTGCGCCGGCAGGCGCCGTGCGACGCAGGCCCCAGGGGGATTCCCGCACCCACTCCTCCAGCTCCGGCGGCGGCATGGGCCGCCCCATGTAGTAGCCCTGAGCGGAGTCGCAGCCCAGCCCGGCCAGCATGTCCCACACGTGCTGGCTCTCGACTCCCTCGGCCACGGCTTTGAGCCCCAGGTTGTGGGCCAGGTCGATGGTCGAGCGCACGATGATGGCATCGTTCTGGTTGCTGGCCATGCCGGCCACAAACGACTTGTCGATCTTGACCTCGTCCACTGGCAGCCGTGTCAGGTACGACAGCGAGGAGTAGCCGGTGCCGAAGTCGTCGATCGACAGCCGCAGGCCCAGGGCTTGCAGCCCGCTGATGGTATGTGAGGCCTGGACGGGGTCGGCCATGAGCACGCTCTCGGTGATCTCTACACGCAACCACGAGGGCTCGACCTGGCTGCGGCGAATGAGGCTCCGGACGAGGGCCACAAAGTGTGGATCCTGCAGGTTGTGCACGGACAGGTTCACGGCCACGCTGATCCGCAGGCCCGCGGCATGCCAGGCGCAACATTGGCGCAGGGCGTCGTCCAGCACCCAGCGGGTCAGCGGGCGGATGAGGCCCGTCTGCTCCGCCAGCGGTACGAAGCGGTCCGGCGCCAGCAGCCCCAGCCGGGGGTGATGCCAGCGCACCAGGGCCTCCACGCGGGCGTCGGTGCCCGTCGCGAAACGCACCTTGGGCTGGTAGTCGAGCGCCAGTTCCCCCTGCTCGATCGCCTGCCGCAGCTCGGCGGCCAGAGTGGCATGGTTACTGGTGTGCTCGTCATGCTCGTCGTAGAGCTGATAGCCGCCGCCAGCCCGCTTGGCCCCGTACATGGCCACGTCGGCCAGGCGCAGCAGCGTTTCGGCATCCTGGGCATGCTCAGGGTACAAAGCCAGCCCGATGCTGGCTGCGATGTGCAGCACTCGCCCGTCCACCGGAAACGGCCGTTCCAGCGCCACGCGGATCTTGTCGACCGTGCGGACGACCTCCGTCGCGTCTCGGAAGGCGGTCAGCAGCACGCTGAACTCGTCGCCGCCCATGCGGGCCACAGTATCCGACTTGCGCAGCGCGCGTTGCAGGCGCGCGGCCACCCTGCCGCAGCAGCAGATCGCCAGAGTGGTGGCCAAAGGTGTCGTTGACTTCCTTGAAGCGGTCGAGGTCGAGCATCAGCACGGCCACCGCCCGTCCCTCGCGGCCGCCGGCCAGCAGCGCCTGCTCGAGTCGATCCTGCAGCAGCGTGCGGTTGGGCAGACCGGTCAGGGCATCGTGCAGCGCCTGCTGCCTGAGCGCATCCTCTGCCTGCTGCCGGTCAGTCACGTCGCGGGCGTTGATGACCAGCCCGGCCACCGCCGGGTTGTCGAGCAGGTTGGTGGCGACGGCGTCCAACCACAGCCAGCCGCCGTTCGCGTGCTGGCAGCGGAACGTGAATCGGACGGTGGACCCCGCGCTCCGCCGCATGGTCGCGTAGGCCTTGTGGACGCCGGTCAGATCGTCGGCGTGGACCCAGTCGGGGAACCCCCGACCCACTGTCTGGCCCGGCTCGCGCCCGAGGACGTGCTGGTTGGATGGGCTGGCGTACCGGACCGTGCCGGCCGCGTCAATCACGACGCACAGGTCCGAAGCGTTCTCGGTCAGGGCGCGGAAGCGTTCCTCGCTGTGACGCAGCTGGCGCTCCAGCAGGCGCTGCTGGGTCACGTCCTCATACACTCCAACGGCGCCGCTGATGCTGCCGTCGGCAGCGCGCAGGGGGCGCGCCGAGGCCCGGACCAGGCCCGGCTCGGCCTGCCCCGGCCGCCAGAACGCGTACTCGAAGCCCGCCACCGTTTCACCCCGCAGCGCCCGCGCGGCCGGCGTCTCGTCCGGTCCCAGCAGGCGGCCGGTGGCCGGGTCGGTGCGGCGAATCACGGGATCGGGCTGCGTCACCGGGACGTTCGGGTCAGCGGGGATTCCGCGAGTCTCGCGCACCGACTGGTTGGCCAGGATGCGCCGGCCCTGCGCATCGAACACCACCACGCCGGCAGGCGTCTGATCGATGATCGCCTGGAGCTGCTCGGTCCGGTGGGACAGCTCATCATGAGCTCGGGCGTTGTCGAGGATGGTGGCCGCCTGCCCGGCCAGGGCTTCGGCCAGGTCGATGTGCCGCCGGCGCGGGGCGAAGTCGGTGCGCCAGCCGATGTTCAAGGCGCCCAGCATGCCGGCTCGGCCGCGCAGGGGGTGGTGATCGAGGTGCGGAGGCCCTCGGCGTGCTGGACCGGCAGCTCCTCGACAGGGAAGTCCGGGTTCTCGCCGATGCAGTCGATGACTACCGTCTTGCCGGTCCGGAGGGCGACAGTGAGGCCGCTGTTCCGGGGCACCCTGGTCACGATTGTCTGCCAGGCCTCCGAGACGCTGCCACGAGTGCCTCGGCGCGTGATGGCCCCACTCGGCTCAACCAGGGCGACGGTGGCGAAGTCGGCCCCCAGCAGCCGGCAGGCGTGCTCCGTAACGAGCGCCATGATGCGGTCCACGTCCGGCTCGGCCGCTCCCCGCCGGGCCAGCTCGGCCAGGGCCTCGGCCTCGGCCCGCCGTTGCTCGGCCTCGGC
>DAIUFO010000146.1:0-9020 GCA_036844545.1 Chloroflexota bacterium | reverse complement strand
GACCCTTCGACCACCAGGATGGTGCGAAAAACGAGTTTTGCGTTTACTTCACTTCCACCTGGTTCAACCACGAGGCGTGGACCGGAACGTGAACGAGGTGAAGACTCGGCCAGCGCGCCGCCAGTCGCTCGACGGATTTCTTGCCGCGATGGGAGCTGCCGTTATCGACCACCCAGAACACCCGGCGGGCTGAGGCGTAGGGCTCCACGCTCATGACCTGTTCGACGAGCCGCCCGAAGGGCTCGATGCCGGTGGTGATCTCGCAGCGTCCGAAGATCGTGGCTCGATGGACGTCCCAGGCGGCGAGGCACTGGAGCGCACCACCGCGCTCGTACTCGAATTCCACGCGCTTCGTGCGGCCTTTGTCGGCGGGCAGGATCTCATGGCAGCGGATGCGGGCCTGGATCGAGGTCTTCTCGTCCGCGGAGACCACGAAGTCCGCCTTTCCGAGTGGCTTGCCCTCATAGGTTCGGGCATAGAGGTCGAGCACACGGGCGGCCTTGGCCTCAAAGTGCGGGTCGCGGGGGAAGATCCAGGAGCGTTGCTTCCAAGGTCGGATAGCGTCCTCGGACAGCCATCGCCAGATGGCGGTCCCCGAGATCTCGGCAACGAACCCCCGTTCGACGACTTCGGTAGCGATGTCGGGTACGTGCAGGCCGCTTACCCAGCATGGTGTGCTTGGTCAGCTCGGCTATCTGGCCGGCATCGACGGTGCTGTCCAAGAGATTGGCATGCAGATCAAGGTAGCGTTGGGCAGCGCCGGCCATCTTGTCGACGAGGGTGGGGAGATTCTCCAGGCCTCGTTTGACGTCCAGGTGATAGGGGTCATTGATGCAGATTTCGGCCCGCAGCGCCACGGTCCGCTGGGCATGGTCGGGCTTCTCATAGAGCTTGGCGTAGGAGCTCTGGTAGTAGGAGCGCAACACCGGGTTGCCTTGGTCCGCCGCTTCCAAGACGGTCTGAAGCTTGCCGTTGTAGCGGCGGTTGATGCGGCGGCCAAAGGTGGTCACGGTGCGGTCGGCGCCGCCCAGCAACGCGCCCAGCTCGGCCATCCGCCGCACCAGGTTCTGGAGTGGCAGCTGGCGTTTGAAGATGCTGGCGTAGGCATATTCGACTTGCGCCACGCTGAAGGCATAGCGCTCCGAGCCCACGGCTTGGAGCTCCGCCAAGCTGAAACGCGGCGTCAGGCGCTGGGCCCAATAGTTACAGCGCTGGCGGATGATGTCCGGTGTCAGGGCATCCGCCGCGGCTTGCAGCTCGGTGGCGTCGTCAATGGCCAGGATGGCGTTGTCGTGCTTGCCAAAGCCGATCCCCTGGCTGGTCAGCCGTTGAGCCACAAACGAGTGGCCATTGAGGTAAACCTGGAGCGCGAAGGGCAGGTAGGTGCCCAGACGCAGGCTCATGGCGCCCATGACCGGGTCGTTGACGTAAAAGTAGAGGTGCTGAAATCGCTTGCGGCAGCGCTTGATGATGCGGTAGCGCTCGTCCTGGGTCTTGAAGCGCGGCTCGTAGGACACGAACGTGGTGCCCTGCTCCATGCTGGTCAGGATGCAGGCCACGCCCTCCTGCCCGCCAAGCTTGCGGTAATAGGGCTGGACGAAATCCTCCTTACGCACCCCCTTTTCAGCCGCCACTCGCTCGATGTGGTAGTCGCGGACGTAGTCGTCGAGCCACTGCCGATAGCGCGCGGTGCGGCTGGCCGGGGCGCCGCTGTCCACCACCGAGGCGCCAGCGATGTCGCGCAGCAGGTGGACGATGGTGGCCTCGCGCTGCAGGGCCGGGTAGTAGCCGCGGATGACCACCCGATCCAAGCAGCCGTAGGCAAAGCTGATCTGATCGCCGAACAGATGCAACAATGGATTGGTCACGAGGGTCCCTCCTTCTGGATGTGGGTTGTGGTGCCACGCATCCTAAAGGAGGGCCTTCTGTTCTTCGGTCTACGGCCACCGCTCTGGCCGTGTTCCCGAGCCCAGTCGCCGTCCCTTGGTGGGGTCGCCGCGCGCAGCTTGCCCTTGACGCGACCAACTATGCTTGCTTGCCGCGAGGCGACCAGCCATCTTGGCTGCTGCCCGTCTTCCTGTCGCCTCGCCGCACCTGTTTGGCAGCGGGTCGCGTCAAAGGCGCGGCACCGGGCGGGGCATGTTCGACGGCGTTCAGGACGTATGCTTGGCTCGTGAACCGCTTGGCAGGTTTACCTGGCTAGTCCTTAAGGCTGGCTTGCTTGAGCTGGGCGTGGTAGAACAGTGCGGTGTTTTCCGGTTGTTTTCGCTTCCTTCCCGCTGTGCCGGGAAGGGGCGAGCTGGCGTGAGGGTTTCGCGGCGGGCGCTGCTGCGGCTGGGGGCGACGGGTGCGGCGCTCGGTGTGTTGGGGGCGTGGGCGGCGTCGGTGCTGGCGGAGCCGGACATCGGGCAGGCCGTGGCGCCGTTTCGGGTGGCCATTGGGGTGCAGGCGGGGCCGCGCGCGGCCACGCTGCAGGCAGCGCGGGACCAGTTGCTCCAGATCGGGCACAAGAGCATCATCAACCGGGCTACGGGCTACCCGGTCTTGCCCAACGCGGCCGGCGATTATGTGCCGGACGACCAGACGTGGGTCCGGCCCAGCGACTTCTACCCCGACTCGTTCTCGCGCGACGCGTTCTGGATCCTGGCGGCGCTGCAGAGCCGGGCGCTGCTGGAGATGGCGCGGCAGCGGTTTCACGGCGACCAGTTGAACCAGCCTGATGGTCATGTGGCCACCACGCTGCGTGTCGACCTCACTCAGACCCCCACGCGGGACTGGGACGACGAAAGCACGCTCATGGACGTGCTGCGTGAATACGAATATGCCCGCATGGGCGGCACGCCCGATCTCGACTCGCTGGGCCGCTCCTATCGATTCATCCAGGGTCACATCCAAAACGGCCTGTATGCCACCAGCGGCGACCCGCGCACGGGCGCCTACCACTACTGGGCGGACACATTTCGGGCCGCGTTCCCGCAGGCCATCACCTATAACCAGGGGCTGCTGTGCGTGGCGCTGGAAGCGATCGACCGCATGGGCATCCCGGTTGGAGCGGACCTAAAGGCGCTCGCTCAGAACGCGTATGCCACGATGGCCGGCCCTGTGGCCACGCTGGCGATGCCGCAACGGCTCGGCAGCGGGGCGCTGGACGCCTCGGCCCTGGTGGGCGATGCGCTGTTCATCTACTACTTCGGCAAGCCATTGCTGCCGGATGCACGCGTCAAGGCCACGTTCGACCAGTTGGTGAGCGCCAGCGCGGTGTACGACAAGGATGCCTTCATCGGTTTCCGGGTGCTCAGCAATTTCGATGGGACCTATCTGAACAAATCAGAGTTCATTGGGCCAGACTCACAAGCCGGCAACTACCAGAACGGCGGGAGCTGGCTGCTGTACGACGCGCTGGCGCTGTACGCCGCCGCGGGGCACGGGATTGCCAAAGCCGGCGACCTGCTGGCGCAGCGTGTGCTGTCGGAGTTCGAGCGCAGCCACGCCTTCCACGAGTTCACTCGGACCAGTCCCTACATCGAGGACATCCGCGTGAACTATGGCTGGAACGCCTTTGTCAGCAAGCTGATCGCGTAGCGTCCCAGCCCCTACGGATGCTTCGCTGCGCTCTGCATGACAAAAGCGGGCGGGCTTGTTACGCCGCCTGGCGAAGCATGAGCGGTGAGCCGCCGATGAACCGGACGCGCTCCCCCCAGGGCGCGTCGAACCAGGCGTTTACCGGATCCAGCGCCAAGGTGTAGGCGCCGTTCTGGGCCGTGACCTGCCGCTCGTTGCCGTACTTGTCGGCCAGCCAAGCCACGGTGGATGTGGCCGGGATGGTAACCGACGCCGGTGTGAGGCCGCGGTTGTAGGCCACCGAGGTCTGGAAGCCGGGGCCTTTCATGGTGATAACCTCGGGGCCGTCCTGGCGGTCGACGTACTTCTGGCGGTTGTCAGGCGACTTGCCGGCGCTGGTCACGTGCGACATGTACTTGACGGCCGTCTTGATGGTCTTGTAGGCGGGATCGGTGGGTGGGAAGTCCGACATCTTGTAGATGCCGATGTGGTCGGCGCCGCCGGCGATGGCATTGGCGTAGGCCTGAATGAGGAACGACATCTGGTTGTCCTTGTTGACGGCCAGGTTGCCGTTGGAGCCGGGGTCGATCGGATCGGGTTGGAGGGGGATGCCCATCTCCATGATCCAGATGGACTTGTCGAAGCCATGGGCCTGCATCGACTCGTGGTAGCGCCGCAGCAGGTCGTAGATCTTCTCCGGCTCCTTGTGGATGTTGAGCGAGAACTGGTCGAACCACCAGTTGTTGGGGCCGGCCTCCGGATCGTGGCTGGCGATGTCCAGCCACTGGTTCCAGAAGGTCATCTCGTCACCATTGTTCTGGCACACCGAGTTGGTAATGCTCACGCTGCCGAACAGCACCGTGGCGCCAGGGCTGGCCGCCTTGATGGCCTTGTAGCCGGCTTTCAGGTAGTTGTAGTAATCCTGCACGCGGTTGGGCGAGCTCCAGGCGAAGCCGGCTTGGTCTGGGGCGCAGATGTCCGCCTCGTTGTACATCAGCCAGGTGTCCACCTTGCCCTGCTTGGCTTTGGCCAGCGCTCCGGCGAACTGGGCGAAAGCAGCCGGGTCGCAGGGCACGCGCTTGTCCTGGCCGCCGTTGCAGTAGGCGGCGAAGAAGTTGATCAGGCCAACCTCTCGCAGGTTGCTGGGCGGCAGGCGCTGGTCGGTGCTGATGGAGTTGAACCTGCTCGGGTCGAAGCTGGGCAGGGCGTCGAACAGGTACAGCTCGCGGGTCCAGCTGAGGCCCAGGTCGGTGGCGTTGGCAACGCCAACGTCGCTCACCTGGATGCCGCCGAAGCGGCCATCCGGCTTGCCGTCGAAGCCCGCCAGCGTGCTGTTGGTTGGGCCAGCCGCCGCCGGCGCCGAGGCGGGAGAGCCGCCGCCTACGACGGACAGGCCGTCGGGGTTGGCTTCCCAACTGAAGCGCTGCGTGTTCAGCCTGGCTTGCAGGCCGATGGGCCCGTTGATCCAGGTCTGGTTGCCGTTGGTGAAAGCCGTCCAGTTGTCGGCTTTGCGCCAGGCCATGAGGCCCCTGGCAGTGTGCTGTTGGGCGTCACCGTTGGCGGCGAACGCCTGGTTGTCCTGGCAATCGCCAATGTCGGTGGGGTCGAGATCGTGCAGGGACTTGAAGCCCAGGATGAACTGGCAGCCGTCGGCCCCCGCGGGGGTGGCCGCCGCGGGCAGCAGCGTGATTGCCAGCAGCGCGCCTGCCAGCAGCGCGCCTGCCAGCAATCGTTTGACAAAGGAAAGATACATCGTGGTCCTTCAGAGCGAAATAGCGGGGTACGCTGCACATTGAACGTACGCGCTAAGCGGAGGGTATCAACGAAAACCGTAATGTACTAGGAGATAAAGGGCGCTAGCCGGCACGGTAAGTTTCGGGCTTGCCCTCGGCGACAAACAGGCGCGCTTGGGTGTAGGCCTCCAGCTCCAGCCCGAAGTACAACCGCAGCCAGTCCTCGAGGTCCTCGACGTCCACGGCTTTACCGCTGGAGATCAAGTAAAACCGCATGTTGGGCGAGAAGCCCTTGCCGCTGATGACCACGATGCCGCGGATGGGCCAAGCGTCGATGTCGCTCAGGATGGCCGGGATCTTTTCCTCGGCCGTACCGGTGGTGCCCTGGAACTTGCACTCCACGCCCAGCCGCACACGCGCCTCCGGATGCGTGAGCACCACGTCGATGTTGCGCACCGCGCCCCACAAGCGGCGGCCGACCTTGACCTGCTCCTGACACTCCAAGCCGAGCTTGTCGGCCAGCTCGATAACGCGGTTCACCAGCCCCTGCCCGGTGCTGACGGCGTAGGCTCTACCAGGCACGGTAGTTGGTGACGATCAGCTCGGCCACCGTGCCCCGGCGGTCGGCGCGGCTGTTGATGTTGCGCTTGGCGGTGGCCGCGTCCATGTGGAAGCCGTTGTACAGCCGCCGCAGGTGCAGGGTATCGTGGTTGTTCAGGAGAAAACGGGCGCCGCGGCGGTCCAGCTCGTGCAGGACCTCGGCTAGGCGCGCCTGGTCGGCTTCGCCGAAGGCAGCCTTGGTGTAGCTGGTGAAATAGGCGGTGGCGCTCAACGGCTGATAGGGTGGGTCGAGGTACACGAAGTCGCCTTTTCCGGCCTCAGCGAGTACCTCCTCGTAGGATGCGACGCGCAGGTCGGCCGCCTTCAGCAGCGCGGACACTTTGCGCAGGTTGGGCTCGTCGAAGATACGCGGCGGCGACTTGTAGCGGCCCAGCGGCACGTTGAAGCCGCCCTTGCTGTTCACCCGATACAGCCCGTTGTAGCAGCGCTTGTTGAGGAAGATGAAGCGGGAGGCGCGGCGGACCGGGGTGAGCGCCTGAGGAGCCAGCTCCCGCACCTTGTAGAAGTACTCAGGCTCATCCTTGTGCCGGCGCAGGCTGGCCAGCAGCTCGTCCAATTGGTCGCGGATAACCTGGTAGGCCGTGATCAGCTCGTCGTTCATGTCCGAGAGCACAGCGCGCTCCGGCTGCAAATGGAAGAAGACGGCGCCGCCCCCGAGGAAAGGCTCGAAGTAGCGGCGATAACTACGCGGCGGTGGGAAAAAGGGCTCGAGCTGGCTGAGCAGCTGGCCTTTGCCGCCGGCCCATTTGACGAAGGGCGAGGCTTGCAGCCTGCCATCCAACCGGGTCGTTGGCACCGCGGCCGCCTGCATCGGGGAGCACTATAGCAGAACGGACGTGCTAGGCGGCTGCCGGAGAGTACGGTCCAACAGTACCCACTGGCCAAGCCCGGATGGCGGGCTTCCAGATTTATCCACATCATAGTAATCTTGGAATATGGTTACAGGGTACAAGTCTAGGATCGGAGAGATTCTCCGAGAGCGGCGAATGCCAGTCAGCGAGCTGCAGAGGCGTCTACGCGAGCGTGGCACTGCTGTGAGCCGCGGCGCTCTCGATCATCTCGTCGCGGTGAGACCAGGGAACAAGACTTTGCGCAGGGTAGACCTGCGCATTCTTTGCTCCATCTTGGATGAATTGAACATCGATCATCGCGAAGCTCTTGTCCCCGTGTCGGAAGAAACGATCAGCGTTCCATCTTTTGCCTCGGTAAGACCCTTGGTTGAGGAGCTCGCCGCGAGGCATGCAGCTAAGGCGCAGCTTCAGTCTAGACGTGTCGCGACCGGCGCCGCTCGGGAGGCTATTACCGATATGAGTGCTGGCCTGCTTAGTGAGCTTCAAAGCCATCATCCGGAGGTATTCGACATGCGGGGGCGCCTCAGGAAACGACGATTGGCAGATGTCATTCGCGAACGACTCGGGCCGGAGCTGACGAGCGAGGGCTTACTGGAGCGTAGCGGGCCTTCTCAGACGCGTCCTCTGAACTGCTGAGGTCGTGCCTCGGGAGCGACCGCGGCATGCGACGCGTGCAATGGCCACAAATACGCTGCCCAGACTGCTGTCGATCCTCAGACCGGCGATGTCGAGCCATTGTTCAATCCCCGCGAGCACCGCTGGGACGATCACTTCAAGCTTGTGATCGAGGATGAAGGCGCAGACATCGTGGGTATATCTGCCCTGGGCCGCGCCACCGCACACCGTCTCGGCTTTCATTTGAAAAAAGCCAGGGAAGCGCGACTGATGTGGATTTTTATCGCCTTGACAGCATCAGAGTGACGATTGGAACCAGCGCTTACCCCGGGTGGAATAGGTCCAAGCCAGCGCCGGGCTCGCATGGTAGGTGCCAGCTAGGCGGCTGCCAGGCGCTGCACCTCTACCTTATTGGAGAAGAAGACGGCGCCGCCGGCCATGTCGGCGATCCGGTCGGGCGTAGTGGCGTTGACGCCGCGGCCGCCGCGCGAATTGCCCGGCCACCACACGCCCTGACTAACGACCACTCCCGGCTGGACAGCATCGGTAATGCGCGCGTGCAGCTCCACGGCGCCGCGGGCGTTGGAGGCTCGTACCAGATCGCCGTCGGCAATGCCGCGGGCGTGGGCATCGGCGGCACTGATCTGGAGGGTAGGCCGGCCTTCGAGCGCGGTCAGCTCCTCCACGCCGGCCAGGCTCGAATTAAGGAAGTAGTGGTTCGGCGGCGTGATCAGCCACAGACCATCGCCTGACTCCGGCAGCGGCGTCCAAGCAGGCAGCGGGTCGTGGCCATGTTGCGCCATCTGGTCGGAGTACAGTTCGGTGAAGGGTTGGTGCCTCTGGCGCTGGCTCACGCGCACCGGGCCTTCCTCGCGCAAGCGCTCGAAGGTGACGCCTGCCAGGCACTCGTTGCCGGGGTTGTCCAGCGCCGCCCGAATGACGTCCTCGGCCGATTCGGCGAAGCAGGGATCGTCGAGGCCCATGGCTCGCGCCAAGAGCTGGAAGACTTCGATGTTGGGCTTGGCTTGGCCCACCGGAGCGATGGCCGGCTCGGCGAGGCCGACGTAGAGGTGCCAGTAGGAGTCGTACAGGTCCTGGTGCTCCCAGCTGGTGGTGGCGGGCAGCACGACGTCGGCATAGCGGCAGGTGTCGGTCATGACGACGTCGTGGACGGCCAGGAACACGTCCTCGCGCTCGAGGCCGCGGATGACCTTCTCTTGGTTGGGCGTCACAGCGGCGGGGTTGCTGTTGTAGACGTACATGGCCATGACCGGCGGGTCGCTCATTTCGGTGAGGGCCGAGCCGAGCTGGTTCATGTTGACGAGGCGTGCCGGCCGCTCCATGAGATCGGGGCGCTGCAGCGCCCGCTCGTTCATGGCGGAATAGCCGCGATTGCTCTTCATGGCGCCGCCGCCGCGATGCCGCCAGGCGCCGACCAGCGCCGGCAGGCAGGCGATGTTGCGCACGCACATGCCGCCGTTGTCATGGTGCTGGATGCCGTTGCCGATGCGGATGAAGGCCGGCTGGGTAGTGGCGAATTCGCGCGCGAGCTGCCGGACGTGCTGCGCGGGCACGCCAGTGATGTCCGCCACGCGCTCGGGCGGGAATTGGGGCAGCCGCTCCTGGAGCTGCTCGAAGC
>DAIUFO010000145.1:0-9104 GCA_036844545.1 Chloroflexota bacterium | reverse complement strand
GCCTTCGGCCGCTTCCTCATCGAGTACTTCATGGAGCACGACTTCGACGTCGGCCAGATGAACTACGTCGATGCGGACTACGGCGGCCGTGTGGCTCGCCGCTACCCCACGCGCGACGGCGGCGAGATCGACAGCGTCCGCGAAACCGAGCGCCACCCGCAAGGCCTGCCGCACGGCTTCGCCTTCATCATCAAGCGCCTGTTCTGCAACGAGCCCACCGCCATCCTGCCGATCATGCAGAACACCTGCTATCCGCCCAACCAGGTCACACCCAAGCGCTGCTTCGCGGTGGGCCAGGCCATCGCCGCCGCCATCGCCGAGTGGCAGGAGCCGGCCCGTGTCGCCATTGTCGCCTCCGGCGGCTTGAGCCACTTCGTCGTGGACGAGGAGTTGGACCAGATGATCCTCGGCGGCCTGAAGCACAAGGACCCCGACACGCTGCGCTCGGTGCCGCGCAACCGCCTCTACTCCGCCGCCTCGGAGTCGATGAACTGGATCGCGCTGGGCGGCGCCATGCAGGACACGCCGTTGAACATGGAATTGGTCGACTACGTGCCCGTCTATCGGACCCCGGCGGGCACCGGGGGCGGCTGGGCTTTCGCTCGCTGGCAATAGGCCGCCAATGCTGACCGAGCAACAAAACCAAACCCTCATGGAAACGGGCGCCGGCACCCTCATGGGCGATCTCCTGCGCCGCTTTTGGATGCCTATCGGCGCCGCCGGCGAGCTGGAGGACAGCCCCACCAAACCCGTCCGCCTTATGGGCGAGGACCTCCTCCTCTACAAGGACAAGAGCGGCGCTTATGGCCTGGTCGACCGCCACTGCCAGCATCGCCGGGCTGACCTGTCTTACGGCTGGGTGGAGGACCGCGGCATCCGCTGCCACTACCACGGCTGGCTGTACGACGAGACCGGCCGCTGCATCCAGCAGCCCTTCGAGGAAATGGCCCACCCCGAAGCAGGCTTCAAGGACAAGATCACGATCAAGGCCTACCCGGTCGAGGCCAAGGCGGGGCTGTTGTGGGCTTACATGGGCCCCGAGCCGCGGCCGCTGGTGCCAACCTGGGAGCCGTTCACCTGGCAGAACGGCTTCGTCCAGATTGTGATCTCGGAGATCCCCTGCAACTGGCTGCAGTGCCAGGAGAACTCCATCGATCCCGTCCACTTCGAATGGCTGCACTCCAACTGGTCGCAGATCCTGCGGAACACCAGCGGGCAGAAGCCGCCAACCCACCTGCGCATCGGCTTCGACGAGTTCGAGTACGGCTTTCAGTACAAGCGCATCCTCGAGGGGCAGTCGGAGCAGGACGAGCTGTGGACCGTCGGCCGCGTGTGCCTGTGGCCAAACGCCCTGTTCACCGGCGGCCACTTCGAGTGGCGGGTGCCGGTAGACGACGGGACCACCCTCAGCGTCGGCTGGTTCTTCGACCGCGTGCCGAACGAGATGGAGCCCTTCCACCAGGACAGCATCCCCTACTGGTACGGGCCCATCAAAGACCCCTTCACCGGCCGCTGGATCAACAGCCACGTCATGAACCAGGACTTCAGCGCCTGGGTCGGCCAGGGCGGTGTGGCCGACCGGACCCAGGAGCACCTGGGCGAGAGCGACCGCGGCGTGATCGTCATGCGTCGCCGCCTGCTGGAACAGGCCAAGATCGTGGCTGACGGCGGCGAGCCGGTCGGCCTCGTCCGTGACCCCAAACGGAACCGCTGCGTGGAGCTGCCCATCGTGGGCCGCAAGCGTTTCGTCGAGGGCTATCCACGCTCCGACTTCACGCATACCAGCGAGTTGCGCCCCGGCCAAAGCGCCACCCCCGGCACGCCACTTCGACCGCTGGGCGACTTCATCTTCCAGGCCGGCCAGCCGGAGGAGATCAAACAGGCCTTCGTCAAGGCCATGGGCCTCGAGGCCCTCCTCACCCCTGCCTGATGTACACCGGCCAACCCATCCGCCGCCGCGAAGATCGACGCCTGATCACAGGGCAAGGTTCCTACACCGACGACCTGCACCTCGCCGGTGCGTTGCACCTGTCCTTCGTTCGCAGCCCCTACGCGCACGCACGCATCGTGTCCGTCGACACCCAGGCGGCCCGTTCCCAGCCCGGTGTCGAAGCCGTGCTGACGGGTGCCGACCTGGCCGGCCTCAAGCCCTCCCCCTTGTGGTTCCAACCGCCGGCCGCTCACATCGCGCCCGTCCGAGCCATGGCAGCGAGCGAGGTGCGCTTCGTCGGCGAGGTGGTTGCTGCCGTACTGGCTGGCAGCCCTTACACAGCTCGTGATGCTGCCGAGGCCGTGGCCGTAGAATACGAGCCGCTCGAGGTGGTCGGCAGCGCACGGGCGGCGCTCGAGACCGACACTCCGCTCGTGCACCAGGAGCTTGGCACCAACGTCGCCTTCGAGGCTCGAGTCGGCAGCGAAGGTGTCGACGAGGGTCTGGCCGAAGCGGACGAGGTGGTGCGGCTGACGATCCGTCACCCGCGAGTTGCCGCCCTACCGTTGGAGTCGCGCTCCATAGTCGCCCGTTACGACCCGTACGCGGACATGCTCGAGATCGTCTTGTCCACGCAATACGTCCACGCCGACCGCTTCGCCTTTGCCACTATCCTCGGCATGCCCGAGACCAAAATCCGCGTGATCACTCGCGACGTCGGCGGCGGATTCGGTGCCAAGGGGACCGTCTACCCCGAGGAGGCCGTGGCCGCCTACCTGGCCTGGAGCCGGCGCTGTACCGTGAGCTGGTTTGAAACGCGCAGCGAGAACCTGCGGGCCATGTACCAGGGCCGAGCCCATGAAGCCGACGTCGCACTGGGCGTGCGGCGAGACGGCGCCATCACCGCGCTGGACATGAACGTCCTGTCCGATCTGGGAGCGTACGTCGTGCCCATCGGCGGCGGGCCGCCCAACAACGTTCTCGGCCTGGCCTGCGGGGCCTACGAGATCTCACGGGCACGCTGCTCGCTGACCGCCGTCTACACCAACCGCGCGCCTGTCGGGCCGTACCGCGGCGCCGGCCGGCCCGAAGCGACCTTCAACATTGAGCGCGCCATGGACGCCGCCGCCCGAGCCATCGGCATGGACCCCGCCGAGCTGCGGCGCCGCAACTTCATTCCCTCGGGCGCTTTCCCCTACACGACGCCGACCGGGCACGTGTACGACAGCGGCAACTACGTCGCGGCCCTGGACAAGGCTCTGCAGCTGGTGGACTACGACCACTGGCGGCGCGAGCAGGCTCGACTGCGCGCGGAAGGCCGCTGCCTGGGCATCGGCATTTGCAGCTTTGTCGAGCCCTCCGGCGCGATGCTGACGGAGTTCGGCGAGGTGCGCGTCGAGAAGAGCGGCAAAGTCACTGTCCTCACCGGCTCCTCGCCGCACGGCCAGGGGCTGCACACGACGTTCGCCCAGATCGTGGCCGACGAGCTGGCGGTGCCGATGGACGACGTGGAGGTGCTGCACGGCGACACCGCCGCCGTGGCGATGGGGACGGGCACGTTCGGCTCGCGCTCGGCCATGCTGGGCGGCTCCGCGGCGCGACTGTCTGCCCAGGCCGTCAAGCAGAAGATGCTGGCCGTCGCGGCCAACCTCATGGAAGCTCGCGCCGAGGACGTCGAGCTGGCGGACGGCCGCTTCTCGGTGGCCGGCGTTCCCGGCCGCGCGCTGTCGTTCGCCGAAGTCGCCGCGGCGGCGCATGGGGGGCGCGGCTTGCCGCCGGGTATGGATTACGGTCTGGAGGCCCGCAAGAGCTATAAAGCCGCCGGCCAGGCGTATCCCTTCGGGACGCACATCGCGGTCGTCGAAGTCGATCCGGAGAGCGGCGACATCCATTTCCTGCGCTACGTCGGCGTAGACGATGCCGGCACTATCCTGAACCCGCTCCTGGTTGAGGGTCAGGTCCATGGCGGCTTCGCACAGGGCCTCGGGGCTGTGCTGCTGGAAGAAGTCGTTTACGACGACAGCGGCCAGCTGCTGTCGGGCACGCTGATGGACTACGCGGCGCCGCGGGCGCAGCACGTGCCCACCATCCAGCTCGACCACACGGTCACGCCTTCGCCCACCAACGAGCTCGGGGCCAAGGGCGTCGGCGAGGCCGGCACTGTGGCCGCGCCGCCGGCCATCGTGAATGCCGTCCTGGACGCGCTGGCCCCGCTTGGCGTCACCGATCTCGACATCCCGCTCACGCCACCCAAAGTCTGGGCAGCCATACAACAGGCGCAGCTAAATTTAGCCTCGCCACAATAGATGCCGATGGCCGCGATCTTCCTGCCGGCGCCGGAGGTCGAGCTCCACGAGCACTTCTTCACTGAAGAGGAAAGCACCGCCTACTTCAATGCCCTGCGCGCGACCATTAGCTGGCGTCAGGACGCGATGCGCATCGCCGGCCGAAGCATCAACCTGCCGCGGCTGACCGCCTGGTACGGCGATCCGGGCACCGAGCACACCTATTCGGGCATCCTCAACGTCCCGGAGCCCTGGACGCCCGAGCTGGCCGACATCAAGGCTCGCGTCGAGGCCGCCGCGCAGTCGCCCTTCAACGCCGTGCTGCTGAACCTCTACCGCGGCAGCAACGACAGCATGGGCTGGCACTCCGACGACGAGCACGACATGAGCTCGACCATCGCCTCCGTCAGCCTCGGCGCCGCCCGCACCTTTCAGTTCCGCCGCAAAACGCCACCGGCCGACACCATCTCGATGCGACTCACTAACGGCAGCCTCCTGATCATGACCGGCAGCACCCAACGCCATTGGCAGCACCGCGTGCCCAAAGAGCCCGCCGAAGGCGAGCGCATCAACCTCACCTTTCGTCGAGTGCTGCTTTGAGCCAGACCATCCTCTATCGCTTGCAGCCGTGGGAGCTCGTCGACCGCCTGGTGGAGGATATGTGCCCCGGCGGCTTCGAGATCGTGAGCTTGGCGCGCGACGCCACTCCAGAGGAGCGCCATCACAAGCTCGCCGGCGCGGACTTCCTCATGGGATCGTGGGTCACCACAGCGGTCACCCTCACCGAGGACGACTTCCGCGCCGGTACGCGCCTGCGACTGGTGCAGCTGATGAGCGCCGGCTACGAGCACGTCGATCTCGACCTGGCCGCCCGCTACCGCGTGCCGGTGGCGCACTTCGGCGACGCTATGGCCAGCACGGTGGCCGAACACACGCTCATGCTGATCCTGGCCCTCAACCGCCGCTTGCCGCGGCTCGATGGCGCCGTCCGCTCCGGCAAGTGGCGGACCGACGAGCCGCCCCTGTACGAGCTGCGCGGCAAGCGCGCCGGCATCGTCGGTCTCGGTCTCATTGGCCGTGAGGCGGCCAAGCGTCTCAACGCCTTCGAGGTCCAGGTCAGCTACTTCCAACGTCACCAGCTGGACGACCACCTGGAGCACGCGCTCGGAGTGCGCTACCAGGCCCTCGACGAGTTGCTCGCCGAGAGCGACGTAGTCAGCCTGAATGTGCCCATCACCACGACGACCCGCCATCTCATCGCCGCACGCGAATTGGCGCTGATGAAGCCCGAGGCAGTGCTGATCAACGTCAGCCGCGGCCCGGTGGTCGACGAAGCCGCTCTCGCCGACGCGCTGGAGGGCGGCCGCCTCCGCGGCGCCGCTCTGGACGTGCTGGAACAGGAGCCGCCCGACTCCGCCAACCCGTTGCTGCGCTTGGACAACGTCATCTTCACGCCTCACAACGCCGGCTCATCCGCCGAAGTCTGGCCGCGAGTCGTCGCCGCCTGCTTCGCCAACATCCAGCGCGTGGCCCGTGGCGAGCCCGCTCAGAACGTAGCCCGCAAGTACGACTGACCGCCGGGGGCTCTCCAGGCCGAGCGGGCGCTATCGTTTGCAGCAGTGACCACGACGGCCAAAGCACGACCGGCCAACCTATCCCGCACCGCTTGGATGCTCCAGCGGCTCAACCAGGATGGCCTGCGCTCCACCGCCCCGCGCCAGACCGTGGTCAAGGCGGTTGCCGGCAAGCGCGGCGCCTTCAACGCCGAGGCGCTGGTGGACGAACTGCGGCCCGGCGGAATTGGCCGGGCCACCGTCTACCGCACACTGGAGCTGCTCGAGGAGCGCGGCATGCTCACGCGCATCCACCAGGCGGGCTGCCACGGCTTTACGGTGTGTGACGAAGGCCACCACCACCACCTGGTGTGCAACTCCTGCAGCAAGGTCCTGCCCATCGACGCACGGAACATCGAAGACGAGATCAAGGAGCTGGCGGACCGGCTCAAGTTCCGCGTCGACACCCATATGCTGGAGTTCGCCGGCCTATGCGAGACCTGCCAGGCCAAGTCCGGCTAAGCTCAGGCGCGTGGTACTCTGGCCCGCATGGCAGCCCTAACCCTCACCCAGCCAGCCGAAATCCTTACCCCCGACGCCGTCGCCATGAACCGCTTTGTCGCCGACGTGCGGGCAGCCTGCGAGAGCGAGACCACGATCGGCCGCATCCTGGGCCGAACTGAAGCCGTGCTGAAAGCGCTGCTGGCCGATCCTGCCTGCCTGGACGGGCTGGCGATCGACCGGCAGGAGCACCGCTCGTGGAAGGTCTACACCGATCCCGACCACCTGTTCTGCATCCACGCCTCACACCAGAAGCCCAACTACCGCCGCGGCGTTCACGACCATGGCGAGCTGGGCTGGGCGGTCTACGGCGTATTCCGGGGCGAGGTCGTGCAGGAGCTGTACGAGCGGCTGGACGACGGCGCCGACCCGGACCGCGTGGAGCTGCGGGCGCTGCCGCCCATCGTGCAGCGAGCCGGCGACGCCACGGTCATCCCCGTGGGCGGCGCCCACGCGCCCCACAACGAGGACGGCAACGACGCCTGGACGGTGGTCATCCGCAGCCGCGACCTGACCACCATCTGGCGCAACTTCTACGACGTCCACAAGGGCCGGGTGGTCCGCCGCCGGTCCTCGGGCGACTAGTGGCGGCTGCCCTCGACGGCATCCGTGTCGTCGAGATCGCCCAGTATGTGGGCGGTCCCTACGCCGGCGGACTGCTGGCGGACCTCGGCGCCGAAGTCATCAAGATTGAGGCGCCGCCGCACGGCGATCCCTACCGGAGCTGGACCTCCGGCGGCTACAGCGCGGCCTTCTGCACGCTGAACCGGGGCAAGAAAAGCGTCGTGCTGGACCTGCGCAGCAAGGAGGGGCTGGAAGTCGCCCTGGCGCTGGCCAAGACTGCCGACATCCTCATCGAGAACACGCGCCCGGGCGTGATGGACCGGCTGGGCCTGGGCTACGACACGCTGCACGAGCTGAACCCGCGGCTGGTGTACTGCTCCATAACCGGCTTCGGTCCAACCGGGCCGTACCAGAAACGACCCGGCTACGACACTGTGGGCCAGGCCATGAGCGGCCTGCTGAGCCTGGTGACGGACGTCGGCGCGCCCAAGCCGATGGGCATCTCGCTGTCGGACCACATCGCCGGGCTGTACGCCTGCTACGCCGCGCTGGCCGGCATCGCCGCGCGGGAGCGGACCGGCGAGGGCCAGCATGTCCACACCTCGCTGCTGCAATCGTCGATGGCCTTCCTGGCCGAGAACATGGCTCGCTTCCTGGAAGAGGGCGGCAGCGCGCCGAGCCGGACCACGCGGGTGAGGACGGCCCAGGTGTACGCCTTCACCGACCGCGACGGGGCGGCTTTCGTCATCCACTTGTCGACGCCGGACAAGTTCTGGCACGGCGTGGCGCGCGCCATCGACCGGGCGGAGTTGATCGAAGATCCACGCTTCCTCACGCGCGACGACCGCATCCAGCACCGCGAGGGCATCGAGGCCATCCTGATCCCGGTGTTCGCCACCAACACTCGCGACCACTGGCTGGCACGGCTGCAGGCAAACGACGTGCCCTCGGCGGCGCTGAACAACCTGGAGGACGTGGTGCAGGATCCGCAGGTGCAGCACGCAGGCATCATCCAAGAGGTGACCCACCCCAAGATGGGCTCCGTGCGGATGGTCGGCAGCGGCATCACCATGGACGCGACGCCGACCAGCATCGGTCCGGCGCCAGTCCTGGGCGAGCACACGACGGCCATCCTGGAGGAGCTGGGCTTTCCGGTAGACGGCTCAACCGGGTGAGGATCGGCGTCGTGTCCGACGTCCATAACAACGTCGCGGCGCTGACCTACGCGCTCGAGGCGCTGCGCGGCTGCGATCTGGTGCTGAACCTGGGCGACCTGGTGAGCCAGTATCGCGTCACGCCGGACGTCCTACGCGTTTCACGCCACGCCGGGTTGCTCGGCATCCTGGGCAACCACGAGAAGAGCATCCTCGCGCCGGCCAGCGCCGGCATGCGCAGCCGCCTGGCGCCGGAAGACCTGGCCTTCCTCGAAGAGCTGCCGGACCAGCGCTCGCTGATTGTCGACGGACGTCGCCTGAAAGTGGTCCACGGCTCGCCGTGGGACGACCCCACGGACATCGCCTGTAACTACATCTACGAGCGGGACTCTGCCTCGCTCAAGCGGCTCAGCGCGACGGACGTCGATATGCTCCTGCTGGGCCACACGCACATCGCCATGGCCACCCGGCTGGGCGACATGCTGGTGCTGAACCCCGGCTCCTGCGGCGAAGCCCGCGACCAGGCGCACCGCCTCACCTTCGCCGAGCTGGACTTCGCCGCCGGGGTGGCTTCGGTCTACGAAGTGCGGCGCGGGGCGCCACCGGAGGCGTTCATCGGCCCCTTGTCGTTCTGAGCATCAATATCGGCGCATAATCGTCGGATGCTGAAGATCGACGTTCACGCCCATATGTACCACCCCAGCTACCTGGGCGAACTGGAGCGCGTGCTGCGGCAGTCCAGCTCGCCCATCGACACCGCCACGATGGGGCTGGGCGCCAGGGTCAGCCGTGACCCGGCGATGTTCCGGCCGGACGAACGGCTGGAGATCATGGACCGCATCGGCCTCGACTGCCAGGTGCTGTCGCTGTCCATCCCGTTCTCGTACGCCGGCGACGCTGCCATGCGGCTGCGGCTGGCCCAAACCTCGAACGATCACTTCGCCGACGTCATCGCCCGCCATCCAAAGCGCTTCTTCGGGTTCGCCACGCTGCCGTTGCCGGACGTCGACGCCTCGCTGCGCGAGCTGGCGCGCTGCCTCGACGAGCTGCACATGGT
>DAIUFO010000144.1:8111-9123 GCA_036844545.1 Chloroflexota bacterium | reverse complement strand
TCCGTTTCCCAGCGGTCTTCGCGCGGCAGGCGCAGCGACACCAGCCGAGACACGCCATCCTGGCTCATGGACACACCATACAGCGCGTCGGCGATGGCCATGGTCTCGCGATTGTGGGTAATCACCACGAATTGCGTCTGTTCGGCGACGGACTTGAGCGCCTGGCAGAAGCGTTTCACATTGGCCTCATCCAGCGCGGCGTCCACCTCGTCCAGCAGGCAGAACGGCACTGGCTTGGCGGTCAGGATGGCGAACAGCAACGCCGTGGCCACCAACGCCCGCTCGCCGCCGGACAGCAGGGGTAGCGCCTGCAGGCGCTTACCCGGAGGCTGGGCCAGGATGTCGATGCCGGTGACGTTGACGTTGTCCGGATCAGTCAGGTGCATCTGCACCTGGCCGCCGTTGAACATCAGCCCGAAGAAGCGCTCGAACTCCTGCGCCACCTGCTCGAACGTCTCCAGGAACTGGCGCCTGGTCAGCTCTTCCAGGTCCGCGATCACCGTCTGCAGCTGCCGTGCCGCTTGCTCCAGGTCAGCCTTCTGGGTGGTCAGGAATTGGCTCCTTTCGGCGACCTCCCGGAATTCCTCGAGCGCCCCAGGGTTCACCGGGCCGAGCGCTCCCAGGCGCGCTTTCAGCGCATCCACCTCGCGCTTGGATGGCTCGGGACTGTCCGGCTGAGGTTCCGGCAGCAGATCGGGAGTAAGCTGCATCTCTTCGAGTAGGGACGTGGCCAGTGACTCCAGATCCTCACGCTTGCGCTGGCTGTCGAAGGCGAGGCGGTAGCAGCGTTTGTCGAGCTCGGAGTGCTGCTCGTGCGCTTCGGTTTCCTTCGACCGCAGCTCCCGCAGCTCCTCGACCCGGGTTGCCAAGCGATACCGCGGCGGTGGCAGGAGCTGTTCCTGTTCCGCCATCTGCCGTGAAACGCCTGTGAGCTCCGCCGCGGCAGTATCGATCTCGCCCTGGAGCTGGCTCAATGTGCCGGCATGCTCGCCGGCGCGACGCTGGCGGGCGG
>DAIUFO010000144.1:0-8101 GCA_036844545.1 Chloroflexota bacterium | reverse complement strand
GCCGCTCTGTTGCTCCAGGTCGCGCAGTTGCCCCTGCGCGTGCTGCAATTGCTGGCCGGTGACGCCGCGCCGCAGGCGCAGCTCGCCGATTCGCGCCGCTTCCGCCTCGTCGGCTTGCCGCAGCTCGGCCGCTTCGGCCTGCCGGCTTGAAACGGCAGCCTCGAGCTCCGGGATTTGCTCGGCCGCCTGGTCCAGCTCGGCAATCAGGGCAATGCGCCGCAGGTCAAGCGACTGGAGCTGCTGGCCGAGCTGATCCTTCAGCGAGGCCATCCAATCGATCTGCGCCTGAGCGGCTTGCATCTGCTGGGCGAGGTCGCGCATCTGGCCGGCGCGCTGCTGGCGAACGTTGGCGCGCCGACGACCTTCTTCTTCGAGGTCCTTGAGGCGGGCGCTCAAGCCGGCGCTGTCGCGAGCGAGTTGCTCGTGCTCTTGGGCCGCTTTGGCAATCTCCTGCTCCGAAGCGGCCACTCGCTCCGCCAGTTCGTCGAGCGCTTGTTGGCGTTTGAGGATGGCCTCGCCTGCCGACACGCCCCGGCGAGTGATGGTTCCGTCCGGCTCGACCACGTCGCCGCTCATCGTCACCGCCCGGGAGCCGCGCTTGGCCTGCGCCAGAGCCTGCTCCAGGCTGTCCACTACGAGCGTACCGGCCAGCAGGCGTACCAGCGCTGGATGGTCGGACTCCAGGGCGAAGGTGGCGAGTGCTGTCCCCTCGCTTCCTGGCGGGGGCCCGGCTGTGGAGGACGGGGTTCCCTCACCCTGACCCTCTCCCGCTGCGGCGGGCGAGGGGAGGGGGAGGAGGAGCGTCGCTTCGGCCACATCTGCGCCGCCGAGGATCTCCAGGGCGGAGACGTCGCTCTCCACCAGCACGGCGTCGAGCTTATGGCCGAGGGCAGCGGCGATGGCGCGCTCGTAGCCAGGCTGAACCTTCAGTCCCTCCGCCAGGCTGCCCAAGACGCCCGCCCGGCCGCTCTTGAGGAGCTTGCGTGCGCCCTCGGCGAGGCCCTCGAGGTTTGTTTGCAGCTCCCGCAGCAGGCCCAGGCGCGTGGCCAGCTCGTCGTGCGAGCGGCGGAGCTTGTCCAGCTCTGCCTGCTTCTCGGCGGTGGCGGCCGCCACCGAGCCGGCGCGCAGGCGCAGCTCTTCAATCTCACCCGAAAGCTGCTCCTCTTCGGCCCGAAGCTGTTGGCCTTCTTTCTGCAGGCTGGTTTGCTTCTCGGTCAGGGCACGCACCAGGCCCTGCTTGCGGCCGATGTCCTCGTCGTGCTGCTCGCTCTGGCGCAGCAGGTCGCGGCGGCGCTCGTCGAGCTGTTCGGCCTCCCTGCGACGCTGATTGTGTGTGGAGCTGGCATTGGCCAGCTGATCGCGGGCCTTCTGCAAGCGCTGGTCCAGCTCGCGAGATCGAGCCGATCTGCCAGCGGCAGCCTGTTCGGCGGTCTGGAGCTCGCGGGCCGCCTGCGCCTCTGCCTCTCGCAGCTCCTCGATGCTGGCGGCGAGCTGCTGCTTCTGCTCCGCCAGCTTGGTCCGCGCCTGCACGAGCTCCGTCAGCTCGCGTTCGAGGTCCTGCCCCTGCTGCTGCATGAACTGCAGCTTGTCCTGGGCCAAGCTCACCTGCCCCTGGAGCTGCTCGTGCTGGCGGTGCAGCTCGCCGGCATGCTGGTTCTCACGAGCGAGCGACTGTTCCGCGGCGGCGCGGTCAGCCTCCAGCGCGGCGCTCTGCGCCGCCAGCGAGCGCAGCTCCGCGGCGGCTTTTTCCAACGTCTGCTGGCCTTCAGCCAGCACCGAGTCAGCCTCGCCTGTTTGGCGCTCCAGTTGGCGCTGACGCGCCGCGTACCACCGTATCTGGAGTGTGCGCAGCTGCTCCGTCAGCTCTGCGTATTGGCGGGCCTTCTCCGATTGCCGGCGCAGGGACTCCACGCGCGGCTCGATCTCGGCCACGATGTCTTGCACGCGTACGAGGTTCTGGCGTGTAGCCGCCAGCTGGTCCAGCGTCTGATCGCGCTTGGCCTGGTAATGCCGGATGCCGGCGGCTTCCTCAATAAGCGCTCGGCGCTCCTCGGGCCGCTGGCTGAGCACGGAATCGACCATGCCTTGTCCGATGACGCTGTAGCTGCTCTGCCCGAAGCCGCCGCGGTTACGCAGCTCGACGACGTCGCGCAGGCGGACGCGGCTGCCGTTGATGAAATACTCGTTGTCGCCGGAGCGATAGGCGCGGCGGCTGATGGTCACTTCGGAGAAGTCGAGGGGTATCCAGCCGCTGCTGTTGTCCAACGTCAGCGTCACCTCGGCCACGCCCATCGGCGCGCGGTTGGCGCCGCCCCCGAAAATGACGTCCTCGGTCTTCTTGCCGCGGATGTGCTGTAGGCTCTGCTCGCCCAGCGCCCAGCGCAGCGCGTCGGCGAGGTTGCTCTTACCGCTGCCGTTGGGGCCGACGATGCCGGTCACGCCACCCGACAGGATCACTTCCGTTCGGCGGGCGAAGCTCTTGAAGCCGGTCAGCTCCAAGTTGCGAAGCCTTGAATCAGCCACGAGATCATGATGCCATGATCGTTCCCTATTGCGCAAGGCTGTTGAGAAAATCGATGGCTTGCTGGAGCGTGTCGACCTCCACGACTTTCACCTCAGCGGCGGCTTTGTTAGCCGCCTCGTAGTCCTTCGTGGGCACAAGAAAGTACTCAGCGTGGCCTTCGGCGGCGATGATCTTGTCCTCGATCCCGCCAATCGGCCCGACCTGGCCATTGATGTCGATGGTGCCTGTGGCCGCGACGTTGTGGCCATGGGTGATGTCGCTCGTCGCGCTGGCCTGCATGATCGACAGCGTCAGCACCAGCCCCGCCGAGGGCCCGATGATGCCCTTCGAGTCGATCTCGATCTGCACCGGGAAGTCGAAGCTGCCGCGGTAGGTAATCGGGACTACGCCCAGCAGCGGCTTGTCCGGTTGGTTTGGCCGTCCTCGCAAGCTCACCTCGAGGTCGCGCTCGGCTTCGCTGTTGTCGGGCTTGAGCCGCAAGGTGACGGTGCTGCCCGGCGCGAGCTGGGCGATAAAGTCGATCAGTTGCTTGTCCGTTTCGATGGGCTGCCCATCGGCGGCCAGGATGAGATCGCCCTTGCGTATGCCGGCCGCTTCCGCCGCCGTGTTCCGTTGCACGCTCTCCACCACCACCCCTTGGCCGTGCTCGGGCACAAGATAGCCGAGCTGGCGCAGGGCTACGACCTTGGCCGTAGTCTGGCTGTCGGCCATCATGGCCTCCTCGATGTGCCGAAAGCGCTCGTAGCTGGTATTCGGCGGCAACTGTGTCCGTGCCGGCAGCAAGTGCGCGTGCGGGTAGAAGTGCCCGAACAGCCACTCGTCAACGTTGGCCGGAGCCGAGTAGATGGTGACCAGCAGCAGCTTACCGGCGGGTGGCTTGGGAGTTGCCGGCTGGACGGTCACCATCCCGGCGGTGCTCAAAGCCTCGCCCGGCATCACCAGGAACTCCCCGGTCTGCACGAACCAACACACCAGCGAGGCCAGTCCAATCAGTATTGGTCCGATGAACCACTGCCAGTTCCGCCGTAGCCATCGCACGCGATCATCGTAGATGCAGCATGAATCACCCGCTTGACAGCTGTGCCCCCTCCACGGCGATCTCAGCCGCGGCGCTTCGTCCGGTGAGTCCGGCGGCCTGCGCGGCGCGCTCGAAAGCGGCGCCGACAGCCTCGGTGTCCCCGTCGCAGAAGGCGATCACGGTCGAACCTGCGCCGCTCATCGCGCAGCCGGCGGCGCCAGCCTCCAGCGCGGCCTGTATGAGCTTCGGCAGGGCGGGGAAGATGGCGCTTCGGTAGGGCTGGTGCAGCCGATCGTCCATGGCCCAGCGCAGGACGGAGAAGTCGCCGCTGGCCAAGGCGGCCACTAACAGAGAGGAACGGCACGTGTTGAAGATGGCGTCGGTCCGTGGCACGCTGTCCGGCAGCACGCGGCGGGCCGCGGCCGTGGACATGACAAAGTCTGGGATGAACAGCACGATCCGCGGCGCTCGCGCCAACCGCACCGGAACGGTGAGCACTCCAGCCTCAGCCAAGCCGGAAACGACCAGGCCGCCGAACAGGGCCGGCGCGATATTGTCCGGGTGGCCTTCCAGTGGCAGCGCTAGGTCGAGCAGGCGACTCCTATCGAACGGCTCGCCCAGCACCGTGTTGGCCAGCATGACGCCGGCGATGATCGCCGCCGAGCTGCTGCCCAACCCGCGCGACAGGGGGATGCTGTTGTCGATGCGGAGCTCGACCTCCGCGGTAGGCTCGCCAGCCGCCCGGAACACTGCCTCCATGGCTCGGAACACTAGGTTGCTGGCGTCTGTGGCGATGTCCGGATCGTTGGCACTGATGCGCAGCCCTTCGCTGCTCGTCTGGCAGGAAACCCGTAGGTAAATGGTCAGCGCGAGGCCCAAGCAATCGAAGCCTGGTCCCAGGTTTGCTGAGGTGGCAGGCACTTGGACGGTGGCGGTAAGCGGCGGCATCTCAGCCGTTTATACCCTACACCCGCCGATATACTGCCCGTAACCTCATGAAGGCCGTTGTCATGGCCGGCGGCGAAGGCTCTCGCCTGCGGCCGCTTACGATCGGTCGCCCCAAGCCGATGGTGCCGATCGTGGGCAAGCCGGTGATGGAGCACATCATCGATCTGCTGCGCAAGCACGGCATCACCGACATCGTGGTGACGCTGCAGTACCTGCCGGGCGTCATCCAGGACTACTTCGGCGACGGTAGCGGCTTTGGCGTGAACCTCAGCTACTCGGTCGAGGATCAGCCTCTGGGGACGGCGGGTAGCGTCAAATACGCCATGGAATACCTGGACGAGACGTTCCTGGTCATCAGCGGCGACGCCATCACCGACTTCGACCTGACCCACATCCTCGACTTCCACCGGCGGAAGCAGGCCGCCGTCACCATGACCCTGTACCGGGTCCCCAACCCCCTGGAATACGGCGTGATCATCACCGACGAGGCCGATCGCATCCAGCAGTTCCTGGAAAAGCCGAGCTGGGGCGAGGTCTTCAGCGACACCGTGAATACGGGCATCTATGTGCTCGAGCCAGCGGCGATGGAGCAGGTGCCCGATGGCGAGTCATACGACTTCAGCCAGCAGCTTTTCCCCAAGCTGCTCGATCGGCGCGAGGCGCTGTACGGCTACGTCGCGCCGGGCTACTGGTGCGACGTCGGCAGCTTGCCGGAGTACATGCGGGCCACGGCCGACATCCTGCAGGGCCGCACCGCCGTCCCTGTCCCCGGCGAGGAAGTGTTGCCACGGGTGTGGGTCCAGCCGGGCGCGAATTTCTCTCGCGAGGCCGAGATCGTCGGCCCCGTGTTCTTGGGCCAGGACTGTCGCATCCGTGGCGGCGCTCAGGTGACGGGGCCTACCACCATTGGCGACTATGCAATCGTCGATGCCCACGCGCGTGTGGAGCGCTCGATTGTCTGGAACAACTCGTACCTGGGCGAGGGCGTGCAGCTGAGCGGTGCGATCGTCGGCAAGCAGTGCAACGTCCGCCGCCGCTCCGTGATCCTGGAAGGCGCGGTGGTGGGCGACAACACCGTCATCGGCGAGGGGGCGATCGTCCAGAGCGGTGTGCGCATCTGGCCCAACAAAGAGCTCGAGACCGGCGTCACCCTGAACGAGAGCCTGATTTGGGGCGGCCGGGCTCATCGCTCCCTGTTTGGCGCTTATGGCATCTCCGGCCTGGTCAACGTCGACGTGACGCCCGAGTTCGCCTCACGTGTCGGCGCCGCCTACGGCGCGGTGCTGTCCAAGGGCTCGACGGTGACGGTGAACCGGGATCCGCATCGCAGTCCGCGTATGATCAAGCGGGCGCTGATCTCGGGCCTGCCGTCGTCCGGCGCCAACGTGCTCGACATCCAGACCGTGCCTATCCCCGTGGCGCGCTACGTTACACGACATTCGAACGCCGCCGGTGGCCTTCACGTGCGTATCTCGCCCTTCGACGACCGCATCGTGGAGATCAAGTTCTTCGACGCGCAGGGTCTGGACCTCGACAAGAACGCCGAGCGCCGCATCGAGAACACCTTCTTCCGCGAAGATTTCCGCCGCGTGTACCTGGACGACATCGGGAACATCGAGGTGGACGGAAACGTCGCCGATTCGTACGTCCGCGACTTCCTGCAAGCGGTCGATCTGGAAGCGATCCGCCGCGCCTCGTTCAACGTCGTGATCGATTATGCCCACGGCAGTTCCACCCTCGTGTTCCCGAAGATTCTGCGCCAGTTGGGTTGCGAGATGGTGGCCATCAACTCCTCGATCGACGAGATGCGCATGTTCCGCACGGCCGAGCAGTTCGACCAGGAGATGCAACAGCTGGCGGCCATCACCAAGACGCTGAACTTTGACTTCGGCGTGCGCATCGACCTGGGTGGCGAGAAGGTCTTCCTGGTCGACAACACCGGGCGGCTGCTGGATCGGATGGTCGCTTTCGCGGCCATGGCGTCGCTGTTCTTCTGCCGCCACCACGGAGCGTCGATCGCAGCGCCCGTTGGGGCGCCCACGCTGTTCGATCGGCTGGCCGAAGCTAACGGCGGCCACGTTGTCCAGACGCGGGCGGCAACCCAAGCGCTCATGGCGGCCTCTTCACGCCAGAACGTTGGTTTGGCCGGCGACGGCGACGGCGGGTTCGTGTTCCCCTCGTTCCTACCGGCGTTCGACGCCATGCTGGCCACCGCCAAGCTCATGGAATTGCTCGCCGAGTGCGGCGCCAAGCTGTCAGACGTCGTCGATGCCTTGCCGCCGTATCACATGGTGACCACCCATGTGAGCTGCCCCTGGGACCACAAGGGTAAGGTCATGCGCGAGCTGAGCGAGCAGTACCGCACGCCGGAAGATACCCAGATCGACGGCATCAAGATCGGCCTCGACGATGCCTGGGTGCTCATCCTGCCCGACGCCGACCGGCCCATGTTCCACGTCACCGCCGAAGGCGGCAGCCACAACCGCGCCGAACAGCTCGCCGGCCAATACAGCGAGGTCGTCAAGAGCATGGCCAAGTGACCCGAGTGTTCCCTCTCCCGCCGCGGCGGGAGAGGGTTAGGGTGAGGGAACCATGAAAGTAGCCGTGGCGCAAATAGCTCCAAAGCTCGGCGATCTAGCAAGCAACGTCGAGAAGCACGTTGACCTGATCAAGCAGGCCAAGCAGCAAGGCGCTGACCTTGTCGTTTTTCCCGAGCTGTCCCTCACCGGCTACTTCCTCGAAGAGCTCGCCTACCACGTCAGCCTCCGCGCAGACGCTAAGGAGCTCCAGCGCCTCGCCAAAGAGGCCGGCAACATGGCGGTCGTCGCCGGCTTCGTGGAAGAGACTTCGGACTACCACTACTACATCTCGGGGGCTTTCATCGAGGGTGGCGCGATCAAGCATCTGCATCGCAAGGTGTATCTGCCCACCTACGGCATGTTCACCGACCAGCGCTATTTCGCCGAAGGCGACCGCGTGCAGGCGTTCGACGCCAGCTTCGGCCGCTGCGGATTGCTCATCTGCGAAGACATCTGGCACAACTCGACGGTCAGCATCTTGGCCGCCGACCGAGCTGATTTCCTGATCAGCATCAACAGCAGTCCTGGCCGAGGCGTCGTGACGGGTGGCCGCACGCTGGGCAGTTCGGACGCGGTGGAAATGTTGAACCGGATGTACGCCCAGTTCTTCACCAGCTTCGTGATCTTCTGCAACCGTGTCGGCTACGAGGACGGCATCAACTTCTGGGGTGGCTCCGAAGTGATCGGGCCCGATGGCGAGTGCCTGGCCAAAGCGCCCTACTTCGAGGAAGAACTGGTCTGCGTGGACGTCGATCCGTCGGCCCTGCGCCGTGTTCGGATCAGCTTGCCGTTGCTGCGCGACGAGAAGCTGGAGCTCACGGTGCGGGAGTACCAGCGCATCCTCAAGGAGCGCTTTGGCCAGTGATGTTCCTCCCCCACCGAGGTGGGGGAGGCTAGGAGCGCGGCCGGAAACTACGCCGAGGCGGCCCGGTGGGGTCCTTTCGGTGCGCCGTTGAGCACGGACAACCTAGCCGGCGGGGTGGATCCGATGGCCGCCGATGGGTTTTCGGCCGGGCTCCTCGGTGAGGGCGC
>DAIUFO010000143.1:2492-9131 GCA_036844545.1 Chloroflexota bacterium | reverse complement strand
TGCCAAGCAGGCCGGGTAATCGCGGCTCGCCCGCGTTGGACGGGTCGAGGAAAGTCCGAGCTCCACAGGGCAGGATGCTGGGTAACGCCCAGTGGGGGTAACCCCAGGAAAGTGCCACAGAAACATACCGCTGGCCGTAAGGCGAGTAAGGGTGAAATGGCGAGGTAAGAGCTCACCGGCAGTCGGGTGACCGGCTGGCCGCGGTAAACCCCATCCGGAGCAAGACCGAGCAGGGGTCGGGTGGCCCGCCCGATGGCCCCGGGTTGGTCGCTAGAGGTGGGCGGCAACGTCCATCCCAGAGAAATGATTGCCCGCTCGCGTTCGCGAGCGACAGAACTCGGCTTACAGGCTTGCTTGGCCTTGCCCTACGCCCCTTTTTGTCATTCTGAGCGCAGCGAAGAATCCGACGTCTCTATGGTAATGGCGACGTCCAACCCCAATCCCAATGCCTCCTGCAGGATGTCTTCCAGTTGGCTGGCCACGTTCCAGGACCGTTCCGACTTGCGCACCTCCCTGGCGTACACCTCGCCTCGGGACGCGAAACCCATTCCCTCCAGCACCGCCTTCGCGTCTGCCGCCCCGCTCACCTCGATGCCGTAGTGCTCGGCTGTCTTTGCCAGCCGAAGCCGCGGCTCCGACCTGCCGGCCACCGTGATCGTCACCTCGCTGGCGCGGCTCTTGGCCAGCTTCTCCGTGGCCGCGTTGAAGGCCCCAATCCGGTCCAGGACGGAATCAAACATCTCGGTCATGCCCAACTTTACGGGAATACTTCTATGCTTGGAAACGACACTTGATCGTTGCTGCAGGACTCCCCGGGTCTGCGTCGCCCGCTCACTATCGCGATCTCAAAAAAATCGTCAAGGCGTCAGGCCTACTCCGGAAGCAACCTTTCTATTACAGCGCGAAGGCCGCGCTGCTGTTTGGCTTGTTCGGGTGCAGCCTGGCGATCTTGTGTCTGACTCGCTCATTGCCGGTGCAGGCGCTCAACGCGGTGCTGTTCGCGTTTGTCTTCGCCCAGTTCGGCCTGCTGGGGCACGACGCCGGCCACAACCAAATCTTCCGAAAGCCACGAGCGAACACGCTGTTCGGGCGTATCTGCGGGAACCTGGTGCTTGGCATGGACCTGGACTGGTGGCGCGGCCACCACAATGCACATCACGTCCGGCCCAATCAGGAAGGCTATGACCCCGACGCGGACATTCCGATCCTCGCGTTCACGCCGGAGCAGGCGGCTCGACGTCGCGGGCTGTTCCGCTGGTGCAGCCGCTACCAGTCATTTCTCATGCCGGTCCTTCCTGGCTGGCAGGTGTTCGATTTAAACCTGCGATCGGCCAGCTTCCTCATCCGCCGCCGGCCCCGGAAACTTTCCTCCGGAAGCGCCCTGCTGATCGCCCACGTCCTGTTGTATGCGACGGTTCTCTTCCTCACTCAGGGCCTCGTCCACGGCTTGCTGTTCGCTGTCATTCAACGCGTGCTGTCGGGCTTCTACTTGTCCTCTGTTTTCGTCACAAATCACACGGCCATGCCCATACTCAGCGCCGACCAGAAGATGGACTTCCTTCATCAGCAGTTCATCACGTCGCGCAATATCCGGCCGCCGCGCGGGTTCGGTTTTCTTTTTGGCGGGCTGCATCTGCAAATCGAGCACCACCTCTTTCCCAGCATGGCCCGGAATCAGTTGCGCCATGCGCAGCCGATCGTCCGGGCGTTCAGTGAGAAACACGGTCTGCCCTATCGCGAAACGCCGTTTCTGGCCACGTACGGCGAGATCTTCCGCCACATGTGGGACATCAGCCGGGCGATGCCGAAGGTGGCCCACGGGAGAGCAGGACAGCAGGTAGCCGCCGCCAGCTGACCCATTACACTTCGGGCGGCTGATGTACGTCGTTATCCTGGCTGGAGGAAGCGGCACTCGGTTGTGGCCGCGCAGCCGGCGGAGTCACCCAAAGCACCTCTTGAAATTGGTCAGCGAGCGGTCCATGCTGCAAGCCACCTTCGACCGCGTGAGCGACGTGGTGCCGCCGCGCAACGTCCTGGTGGTGACCGAGCAATCACACGCGGATGCCATCCGCGAGCAGCTGCCGGAGCTGCCGGCCGACAACATCCTCGTCGAGCCCGTGCGCCGCGGGACCGGACCGGCGATTGGCTGGGCCGCCGCACACGTCCAGCGCCGGGATCCGGACGGGGTGATGGCCGTGTTTCCGTCGGACCACGTTATCGTCCGGAGCGACGAGTTCAAGGCGGTGCTGCTGCTGGCCGCGGAGATGGCCGCCTCCACTAACGCCCTGCTGACCTTCGGCATCCGGCCGGCCCAGGCCAGCACCGAGTTCGGCTACATTCACCGCGGGAAGCGGCACTCGGTCCACGACGGCCGCGAGGTCTATTGGGTCGGGTCGTTCGAGGAGAAGCCGAACGCCGAGCGGGCGCGGCAGTTCGTCGAATCGGGCGAATACTTCTGGAACAGCGGCATGTTCTGCTGGAAAGCGAGCGTGATCCTGCGGGAGATCGAACGCTTTATCCCCGACCTGTACCATGGCCTGCGAAAGCTGCAGGCTGCCGACGACGAGGCCACCATTCGCGAGGTCTACCCCACACTGCCGAAGGACACCATCGACTACGGCGTGCTGGAAAAGGCGGAACGGGTGCTGGTCGTGCCGGCCGACATCGGCTGGAGCGACGTCGGCACGTGGTCGGCGCTGCTGGAGGTCCTGGCCAAAGAGCGCGGCGCCAACGTGGCGCTGGCCAATGGCGAGCTGCTGGCCATCGACACTCGCAACACGCTGGTGTGCGCACCCGGGAAGTTCGTTGCCACGATCGGGATCGAGGACCTGGTGATCGTGGATTCCGAAACGGCCCTGCTGGTCTGCCACCGTGACCGCGCCGGCGAGGTCAAACAGATCGTCGAGCAACTCGAAGCTCAAGCCCGCGAGGAACACCTGTGATCGAGCGCTATTCCCATCCCGAGATGGCCAAGGTGTGGTCCATCGAGAACCGCACCGACCAATGGCTCAGGGTCGAGCAACTGGCCTGCCGGGCGCGCTTCGAGCGCGGCGAGATCCCCGCCCAAGCCAACGAGCTGATCCAGACAAGGGCGAGCTACGACCTGCAGCGCATGGACGAGCTCGAGCGCCTGACCCACCACGACCTGGTGGCCTTCGTGCGATCGGTCCAGGAGACCATCGGCGAGGACGCCGGGCGCTACGTCCACGTCGGCCTGACCTCGACCGACGTGGTCGATACCGGCCTGTCGGTCCAGATCCAGCAGGCCTGCGCCCTCCTGAAGCAGGACGTCGAGCAGCTGCTGGCCAGCATGGAGAAGCTGGCGACGGAGCACAAGCACACGCCCATCATGGGCCGCAGCCACGGCATGCACGCCGAGCCCACAAGCTTCGGCCTCAAGTTGGCGCTGTGGATCGACGAGATGCGCCGCAACGCCTGCCGGCTGGAGCAGGCCCGCGATGTGATGGCCGTCGGCAAGATCTCCGGCGCCGTCGGCACGCACGCCAACGTCGATCCGGAGATCGAGGAGTTCATCTGCGAGAAGCTCGGTCTACGCGCCGCGCCGATCTCGACCCAGACCCTCCAGCGCGACCGCCATGCCCAGCTCATGACCACGCTGGCCATCATCGCCAGCTCGCTCGAGAAGTTCGCCACGGAGGTCCGGCATCTGCAGCGCACCGAGGTCGGCGAGGTGGAGGAGCCGTTCGAAGCCGGGCAAACCGGCTCATCGGCGATGCCCCACAAGCGCAACCCGCGCCTCAGCGAGCGCGTCTGCGGCCTGTCACGCGTGATCCGCGGCTATGCCCTAGCGGCGCTGGAGGATGTCGCCTTGTGGCACGAGCGGGACATCTCCCATTCGTCGGTCGAGCGCATCATCCTGCCGGACGGCTTCTTGGCGCTGGACTACGCCCTGCGAACGATGGACCGCATCCTGGCGGGCTTGGTGGTCAAACCGGAGCGCATGATGGCCAACCTGGAGATGCTGCACGGCGTGGTCAATTCCGAGCGCGTCCTGCACGCGCTGATGGATGCCGGCATGAGCCGCACTGACGCCTACTATGTCGTGCAGCAGGCCGCGCACGAGGCCATGGAGCAAGGCCTCAGCTTCCGGCAGCGGCTCGTGGATACTCCGGCTGTGCGGGAGCGGCTGTCGGACGAGCAGCTCGACGAGCTGTTCGGCTTCGAGTACCACCTCAAGCACGTCGACACGGCCTTCCGGCGTCTTGGGCTCGATTCTTGACGTCCTCCCGCACGAGGGAGCGCTGTTCGCCGGCCGCACCGGCGCCCTCCCTTTGCCGGACGGGCGCTTCCTTCTCGTAGGCGCCGGCTCAGCCACCATCGCCGAAGCGGCAACCGAGCCGCCAAACAACACCGTCCCCGCGCCAGATGATGCGCTCCCGGTGCGAAGACCAACCTACATGGACGCCTATCCCCTGCTCGGATTCCCCTCGCCCGCCGCGGCGGGCGAGGGTCAGGGTGAGGGAACCCTCCAAGCCGCGTTTCACGCATTTTGGCCGAAGCGAAACGAGCCGGACGAATACGTCCGTCAGGACCCATACACCGGTGGCATGATCCGTGTAGCCCAAGCAGTCCGAGTCGCGCCCGCGGCAGTGGCGCTCTCCTACCGCTTGGCCGTTGGGCAGCCAAGCGATCCCGAGGTCGCCTATCAACTCCGGAAAGCCGTCCAGGGAATGGCCGACGCCGCCACCATGTTGGAGCTGCCGGTGCTCGCTGGCGAGTTGCGGACCGAGGCCACACTCGGCCTCTGGCCCAGCCTGGAAGTCTTCGCCCATGCAGCCGAGGCGGCAGCGCCCACCCCAGACCCACACGCAGGCGATGCCGTAGCGCTAGTCGGGCGCATGACCAACGATCTGGGCGGCAGCCTCTACCTGGGCAGCAGCGAGAGCTTTCCACCGCCCATCGACCTGGTCGTGGAGGGCCGAGTGCTGGAGATCGTTGGGCAGCTCGGCGGCGCTACGCCACTTGGTCGTGGGGGGCTGCTGCTAACATTGGCGCGGTGCTGCGCACGAGCCCGCTTGGGAATCCGCGTGACCCTGCCGGAAGCGTGGCGCAGTCTCAGCCTGGCAGCCGTCCTGTTCGGCGAAGCGCAATCGCGATTCCTCGTATTCCTGCCGCCCAACCGTATCTCGGAGCTGCTGGAGTTGGCCGAGCCGCTGGCCGTGCCCGTCGAGACATTGGGCGAGCTGAGCGGCCCTGATCTGGCATTGGATGGGATCATCAATTTGGACGTGAGGGAGCTGCACCGATGGACCAGTTGAAGAGCGTTTTGGAACGGTTCTTGGCGGTGGAGGGCGTGGCCCTGGCCGCCGTAGCCGGCACCGATGGCTTGGTGATCGAGAGCGCCGGGAGGCCCGAGCTCGATCCCGAAGCCGTTGGCGCGGTAGCCACCAGCTCCTTGGGCGCGGCTCAAGCGCTGGCCGAGGAAGTCACCCGCGGCCGGCTGGTGCAGGCCATGATCGAGTTCGAGCGCGGCGTCGTCATCCTCGAGCCGGTGGGTCAGCTCGGCGTGCTGCTGGTGCTGACGGAAAACGTGTCCAGCATGGGCCGCGTCCGCCTGGTTGCCCGCCGCGAGCGCCAAGCGTTGGAGCAAGCGCTGGCTGGGTGAGGAGCTCATGAGAAGTTCCTCTCCCACCGCGGTGGGAGAGGCTAGGTGAGGGCACCCAGACGCCTGCCCGCCCAAGGCATGAAGACGTTGTGAGAGCCGTCCTTTCGGTTTACGACAAAATCGGCCTCGTTCCGTTTGCCCGGGGGCTTGAACAGCTCGGCGTAGAGCTTGTCTCCAGCGGCGGCACCGCCGGCGCGCTGCGGCTCGCGGGCCTGCCAGTGCGTGAAGTGGCGGACATCACCGGTTTTCCGGAGATACTCGACGGGCGCGTCAAGACTCTGCACCCCGCCGTCCACGGCGGCATCCTGGCGCGGCGCGACAAGCCCGAGCACTTGGAGCAGCTTGAGCGCCACGGCATCGCCCCTATCGACATCGTCGTCTGCAACCTCTATCCCTTCGCCAGCGAGCCCTCCATCGAGCTGATCGACATCGGCGGCGTCGCGCTGCTGCGTGCCGCGGCCAAGAACCACGAGGCGGTAGCGGTGGTGATAGAGCCGGCCGACTACGACGTCGTGCTGTCGGAGCTGAAGCTGTACCACCAGGTGACGGAGCCGACACGCCGCCGGTTGGCCGCGGAAGCGTTTGCGCTCACCGCTGCCTATGACGCGCGCATCGCCCGCTGGCTGGGTGAAACGCTGTTTCCTGACCAGCTCGCGCTTGGCCTGGAGAAATCTCTCGAGCTGCGCTACGGCGAGAACCCGCACCAGCAGGCTGCGTTCTACACGCTGGCTGGCGAGGAGGCCGCGGCCTTCCCCAACTTGGCCGCCATGCGCCAGCTCCACGGCAAGGAGCTCTCCTTCAACAACCTGCTGGACATGGATGCGGCGCTGAGCTGCGCGGCGGCCTTCGACGAACCGTGCGTGGCCATCATCAAGCACACCAACCCCTGCGGCCTGGCGGTGCGCCTGGAGTTGGCCGACGCCTACCGCCAGGCATTCGCGGGCGACCCCGTTTCGGCCTATGGCAGCGTGATTGCCTGCAACCGCCCTGTCGACGCGGCCACAGTCGAGGCC
>DAIUFO010000143.1:0-2482 GCA_036844545.1 Chloroflexota bacterium | reverse complement strand
GTCGAGGCCATGGACGATCTGTTCATCGAAGTGCTGGCAGCGCCCGCCTTCGAGCCGCGGGCGCTGGAGGTGCTTCAGAGCAAGAAGAACCGGCGGCTCATCGAGATGCCGGGCGATTGGGCCCGCCAGCCCAGCCCATACGCCGATCTCGACTTCAAGCGCGTCCGCGGCGGATTCCTGGTCCAGAGCCGGGACTTCGACTCCCGCGAGCTCGGCTTCCAAGTCGTCACCAAAGCGCAGCCGACGGCGGAGCAAGTGGAGGACCTGACGTTCGCTTGGAGGGCCGTGCGCCACGTCAAGTCCAATGCGATTGTGCTCGCCAGCGACCGCATGCTGGTTGGGGTCGGGGCCGGCCAGATGAGCCGCGTCGAGTCTGTGGACATCGCCGTCGCCAAAGCCGGCGATCGCGCACGAGGCGCCGTCCTCGCGTCGGATGCGTTCTTCCCCTTCACCGATGGCCTGGAGCACGCCATCGCTGCCGGTGTCGGCGCCGCCATCCAGCCCGGCGGCAGCGCCCGCGACGCGGAGGTGATCGCCGCGGCGGACGAGGCGGGCATCGCCATGGTGTTCACCGGCGAGCGGCACTTCAAGCACTAACGCCCCTTTTGTCATTCAGAGCGTCGAGCGAAGAATCCGCTGCCGCCAGCGCAGCGAAGAATCCGCCACGTTCCTCTGTGTAGCCGCTTTCTTGCGGATACCTCTGCCATAATGAAGCTCCATGTCTGAAACCCGCATAGCGGTGCTCAGCGTCCACACGTCGCCTCTGGCGCGTCTGGGGAGCCACGATTCCGGCGGCATGAACGTCTACGTGCGTCGCCTCAGCGAGGAGCTTGGCCGGCTGGGAATCGGCGTGGACGTGTTCACGCGCCGGTCCGACAACCACGCCCCGGCGGTGGTGGAATTTGGGCCCGACGTAAGGCTGTTGCACATCAAGGCCGGCCCTTCACGCTACGTCAGCAAGCGCCACTTGGTCGACTACCTGCCGGAGTTCGTCTCCGGTGTCAAGCGGGTATCAGAGGGCTTGCCGGAGGGCTATGCACTCGTCCACGGCCATTACTACCTGTCCGGCTGGGTGGGCGCGGTGCTGGCGCATTGCTGGCAAGTGCCCCACGTTCAAAGCTTCCACACCCTGGCGCGCGTCAAGAACAGCGCCTTGCCCGAAACGGCCACGCTCGAGAGCGTCCGGCGCATCGACATGGAGGCGAAGGTCATGGCCAGCGCGGACCGTATCGTGGCCACCAGCCCCACCGACAAGCAGGACGTCATCCGCCACTACGGCGTCTCGCCGGACAAGATCAGCGTCGTGCCGCCGGGATTGGACTTGAGCCTGTTCCACCGTATGGATCGCGACCTCGCCAAGCAGCAGCTTGGCCTCGACGGCAAGCGCATGCTGCTGTTCGTGGGCCGCATGGACCGTATTAAAGGCGTGGAGACGCTGCTGCGCATGGCCGGAGAGCTGATTGCCGCGGACCCGCACCTCCGGCTGAGCGTGCTGATCGTCGGCGGCGACCGCCAAGTGCGCGTGATCGACGATGCCTCACGCGAGCTGGTTCGTCTGCGCACGCTGGTCGGCGAGCTGGGCCTGCGCCGCGTGGTGAAGTTCGTAGGCCCCAAGGAGCAGCACGACCTGCCTGCCTACTATGCTGCCGCGGATGTGTGCGTCGTGCCGTCCTATGCCGAGTCGTTTGGCATGGTAGCGGTCGAAGCTATGGCCTGCGGCACCCCCGTCGTCGCCTCGCGCGTGGGCGGCTTGCAGTCGACGGTTGTCGACGGCGTGACGGGCTTCCTGGTGCCAAGCGGGCGGCCGGATGAATTTGCCCGCCGAGTGCGCCAGGTGCTGGACTCCCCGGAGCTGCGCGATCGGCTGGGGCAGGCCGCCGTTCAGGCTGCCAGCCGCTACCGTTGGCCCAGCGTGGCGCGCCAGTTGGAAGCGCTGTACGCTTCGCTGATAAGTCAGCCTGCCCGGATAGCTGCAGCCTAGGGGTCCGCCTGCCCTTACTCAAGACAGAGGCTGGTATGATTGCCAACCGGCCTGTGATTCTATTGCCGTTTCGCTTGACCTAATCCGGAATAAGATGAAAATCCTCATCGCTGCCGCGGAGGTCGTTCCGTTTGCCAAGGTCGGCGGCCTGGCCGACGTAACAGGCGCGCTTCCCAAAGCCCTCAAGCGCCTGGGGCACGACGTGCGCGTGGCCATGCCCAAGTACCAGCGCATCCAGGACGCCAAGTTTGGCCTGCGGCCGATCATGCCCGATCTGCAGGTGCCGATGGAGGCCCATTGCGAACCGGCTGTGGTGAAAGAGGGCACGCTCGCGGGCGACATCCCCGTCTACTTCATCGACAGCCAGCGCTTCTTCCAGCGCGAGGGTGTGTACGGTTACCAGGACGACGACGAACGGTTCATCTTCTTCTCGCGCGCCGTCCTGGAGATGCTGCCGCGGCTGGGTTGGACGCCCGACGTGCTGCACTGCAACGACCGGCA
>DAIUFO010000142.1:0-9191 GCA_036844545.1 Chloroflexota bacterium | reverse complement strand
TTTGCTAATAGAGGTCTCCTCTTAGTTTTTTGCAAGTCTACAGGTAACCCTGAACTAACCAGAGCTGGCTTGCTTCCGGAGATAGCGCCGGCCCGTCCGGTCTTGGAACAGCCCTTCCAGCGCGGTTTCGACGCGGTCGCGCCGCACCTCAGGATCGTCCACAATGGCCAGCCGCAGCAGCTGCCCTTCGCCGGACCGGATGCGATAGCTGGGGCCTTCGGCCCGGTACTTCTGCGTGATGCAGCCCAGAGTCCGCTCCAAGAAGGTGATCCCGCGGGCCATCTCTTCGGAGGTGAAATCGAGCGACTGCCGAAGCCGATGGCGGCTGACCTCCTCCTCTGTAATGAGGACGTCGCACACCTTCACGGCGACCTCCATGACCGAAGCTCCCAAACTTAATCCTCCGTCAAACTCGGTTGGCCACGCACAACGCACAGCAGTTGTGCGAGTTGTAGCACGCGGCAGGTACTACGCTCGCGAGCGCTGCTCGCTTTGATGCTACTCTGGAGGATAGCTTCCGTTCCCGTCCGTCCCCGACCGACGCGAACGAACACTCCAAGCCAAGGGGACGAGGTCGTTGGCCACCAGACGAGCCAGCCGGTTCATTCACCAAGCGAAGGCCGGGCCGCACGCCGAGCACAACGAGCTGGTGGCGTTCTACAGCGAACGCTTCCGCTTCCACCGCCAAACCAGCGGCAATTTGGACGAAGCCCAGGATCTCGCCGACGCGGACACGCAACGGCACGCTCAGGAGCGGGGGTTGGTGTGGAAAGTTGAGCGGGAGTCCGGCTTGAACGGCGCCGGGTCTTAGTGCATTTGCCGGGTTCGGTGCCCGGTGGCGGCCGGTCCGGGCGGCTGCTTAGCCTGGGTCCTTGCCGAGCACTTCCACGGCTTTGCTGAGGTACGACTGATCGAGGTACTTACCCAAGTCGATCTTTTTGGGCTGAAGCTTGTTCTGGACAAAGTAATCCTGGAGCACGTCCCAGGTCGCGAGCGACTTCGCATCGAGCGTGCCGTTAGGGTCTACGCCTCCCAGTCCGATCTTCACGGAAGGTTCACGACACATTCTCTTGAATTGGGCGGGGCGAGCCTATCACGAAACGTGATCGCGCACCCAATCGACGATAGCTTGGAGTGAGCTGTCCTGCCCGAAGATCGCGGCTACCCCGGCGGCCTCGAGCTGCCCCGCGTCGTTCGGGCTGATCACGCCACCGCCAAAAACGAGGATGTCCGCGGCTTGCCGCTCGCGCAGCAGCTCAATCACGCGCGGAAAGATGTGCATGTGTGCGCCGGATAGGACGCTGATGCCAATCAGGTCCACGTCCTCCTGGATGGCCGCCTCGACCACATCCTCCGGAGTGCGGTGCAGGCCAGTGTAGATGACCTCCATACCAGCGTCACGTAAGGCGCGGCAGACGACCTTCACGCCACGGTCGTGGCCGTCCAAGCCGACCTTGCCGACGAGCACCCTGATTCGCTGATCGCTAGTAGACGGCGTGCTCAACGTACCTTCCCCATTCGGCTACGAGGGCGTTGACGATCTCGCCGCCGGTGGCGTAGACCCGCACAGCTTCCATGGTGGGCGGCATCAGGTTGGCGCTGGGATCGCGCGAGGTCTCCTGGAGCAGCGTAAGCGCTCGCTCAACCGCCCGGTCGTCGCGCTCGGACCGCATTCTTTGGACCTTGGCAATCTGCCGCTGCTCGACGCCGGCGGCGACACTGTGCAGCTCGGCCGGTGGCTGCTCGCCATCCATGGCGGCATCGCGGTACTTGTTCACACCCACGTAGACGTACTCGCCGCGCTCCTTCGCCTGCTGAATATCCCAGGCCGAGTTGGCGATCTCCATCTGAAAGAAATCCTGCTCGAGCGCGGCCAGGGTACCACCCATGCTGTCGATCCGATCGAGGTAGTCGCGGGCTTCGGCCTCCAGGCGATCCGTCAGCGTTTCCAGATAGTAGGACCCGCCCAGAGCGTCAATCGTGTCGGCGGCGCCGCTCTCCTCGAGGATGATCTGCTGGGTCCGGAGAGCGATGCGCATGGCGTGCTCGGAAGGAATGGCCAGGGCCTCGTCCCAGCCGTTGGTATGAAGCGATTGCGCGCCCCCCAGCACGGCCGCCAGCCCCTCGATGGCCGTGCGGGCGATGTTGTTCAGGGGCTCACGCGTGACGAGGCTCGAGCCCGCGGTCTGGCAATGGAAACGCAGGCGCATGGACTCGGGTTTCTTGGCGCCGAAACGCTCCTTCATGATGCGCGCCCACAGCCGCCGCGCAGCGCGGAACTTGGCGATCTCCTCGAAGAAGTTGCGGTCGCACACGAAGTAGAAGGCCAGCCGAGGGGCAAAGTCGTCCACATCGATACCCTGCGCCAGCACCTCTTCGACATAGCCGATGCCGTCGGCCAGGGTGAAGGCTAGCTCCTGCACAGCCGTGCTGCCGGCCTCGCGGATGTGATAACCGCTGACGTTGATTGGGTTGTAGCGGGGTAGGTTGCGGACGCTGTAGACGATGGCATCGCGGCACAAGCGCATCGACTGGCGGACGGGGTAGATCCATTCCTTCTGGGCGATGAATTCCTTCAGGATGTCGGCCTGGATGGTGCCCGACAAGCGTCCCTTGGGAATGCCGCGCTTCTCCGCCGCCACGACGTACATAGCCAGCAGGATCCAGGCGGTGGGGTTGATGGTCATGGACACGCTGATGGAACCTACGTCGATGCCCTCGAACAGCTCCTCCAGATCGGCCAGGGTGTCGATGGCCACGCCCTCGCGCCCCACCTCGCCCACTGAGCGTGGATCGTCCGAGTCGTAGCCCATCAACGTTGGCATGTCGAAGTCGCAAGAGATGCCGGTTTGGCCCTGCGCGATGAGGAACTTGAAGCGCTGGTTGGTATCGGCCGCCGTGCCGTAGCCCGCGATCTGTCGCATGGTCCAGGGCCGAGCCCGGTACATGGTGGGATAGGGGCCGCGGGTGTAGGGGTAGCGGCCGGGGAAGCCGAGCTGCTCGAGGTAACTGCCCTCCACGTCGTCCGGCGTGTAGACCGGCTTGACCACGGTGCCCGAGCTGGTGGTGAACTCGAGCCTGCGCTCGGGAAGTCGCTGCACGGCAGGCAGGTAGTCTTGGTCGAACCAGCCGTCAAAGGCGAGTTGGATCGGACTATGGCGTTTGGCGGATATGGCCATCGTGCTGCTCCTCAGGCTCCTGACGCGGCGGCTCGATAAAGGTCGCGGTTATCCACTATGCGGCGGGCCTTGAACTCGGTGCGCGGCAGCTCACCCGGCATTTTCAAGGCCACCAGCGCCCGCACGCCGATCACCGCGCGAAGCCGCAGCTCTATCTCGGTGGCAAGCGCTTGGACCGCCTCCGGCTGGCGGGCCGTCGCTTCGTCGCATTCGACGTTGACCACCAGCTCGTCCATCGCGTCCTGGCGCGAGACGACGATTTGGTACTCGCCGCCAAAGCCGGGAATGGCCCGCAGCGTGTCCTCGATGGCGCTGGGATAGACGTTCTCACCGCGAACGATGAACATGTCGTCGATGCGACCGTAGATGCCGCCGGGCAGGCGCGGATAGGTCCGGCCGCAATCGCACGGCTCATCCACCCAGCGCGCCAGGTCGCCGGAGACGAGCCGGATCATCGGCTGAGAGGTCCGCTCCAGGTGCGTGTACACGGGCGTGCCTTCCTGGCCGAACGGCACAGGCTCGAAGGTCTTCGGGTCGCACACCTCGGTGTAGACGACGTCTTGCCAGAGGTGCATGCCAGCCCGCTGACGGCACTCGCCGTTGGTCATCCAAGGCGTCATCTCGGCCATGCTGCCGGAATCGATGCACACGCCTCCGTACACCTGCTCGATCTTTCGCTTGGTCGCGGGGATGGACGCGCCCGGCTCTCCGGAGAAGAACAGGATGCGCAAGCCGAGCTCGCGCGGGTCGATACCCTCGGCCCGCGCAACTTCGGCCATGTGCAGGGCATAGGAGGGGGTTGAATACAGCGCGGTTGGCCGCATGTCGCGCAGCCAGCGGATGCCCATCAAGGTTTGCCCCTGCACGCCGGCGCCGAAGGGAAAGCAGGTGGCGCCGAGCCGCTCGCCCCCAGCCAGCGCGCCCCAGCTGCCCATATACAAGCTGAAGAAGGAGGCGATGAAGACGGTGTCGCCCGGCCGCAGGCCCATGGCCCACATGATCCGCGCATGGGCGTTGGCGATACGCCGCCAATCGTGGCGGCCGATGGCGAAGGCTGTCGGTTTGCCGGTGGTGCCGGAGGTGCCATGAATCCGCGCCACGTCGTCGCGCGGGACGCACAAGTAGCTGCCGAAGGGCGGGTGCTCCGTCTGGTCCGCTCGCAGCTCCTGCTTGGTGATGACCGGGAACCGGCGCAAGTCGTCCAAGCTTCGAAGGCTGTGCGGGCCGACACCAGCATCGTCCCATTTGTGCCGGTAGAAGCTCGAGCGCTCGTAGGCCCAGGCGGTGGTGGCTCGCAGCTTCTCCAGGATGATGCGCTCTCGCTTGCCGCTGGGCATGGTCTCCACTTCGGGAAACCAGTGCTCCTGCGCCGCTGGCGGCATATAGGCGTCGTCGTACGCCGGTGGCCACATCGTTCGCTATGGTACTCCGGCCCCTATGATGGCCGCGTGGGGACCCGTAAGAGCAAACTTGTGTCGCTGCCGGAGGCACTCGCGCCGGTCACGGATGGCTGCATGCTCGCGGTTGGTGGACTGTGGTTCCACAACAAGCCGATGGCGGCGCTGCGGGAGCTCATCCGGCGTGGCGTGCGGAATCTGACGCTGATCGCGGCGCCGCCGTCCAGCTTCGACTCCGACCTGCTGATCGGAGCCGGCTTGGTCAAGGAAGCGTACCTGGCGCACGTCTCGTTCGAGCACCTGGGGCTGGCGCCTAACTTCCGGCACGCTGTGGAGCATGGCCTCATCGAGCTGCACGAGTGCGACGAAGCGACACTGCTGGGCGGGCTGATGGCCACGGTGGAGGGCCTGCCGTACCACGCCATCAGCTCGCTGAAGGGAACAGACCACCTGCGGACGTCGCCGCTGGCGCAGCCTTACGCCGCGCGCGACGGCTCGGCGATGGTGGCCGCGCCGGCGCTGAAGCCCGACGTCGCGATCCTCCACGCCCAGGAGGCTGACGAATACGGCAACGTCCGCTGCCTGGGTGCGCCGTTCGCGGACCCGATCTTCGCTAAGACGGCGCTGCACGTGATCGTGACGGTGGACAAGGTCATCAGCAACCATGAAATCCGTGCGGCGCCTCAGCGCACGACGATTCCGGGCTACCTGGTGGATGCCGTGGTCGAGGCGCCGTTTGGCGCGCATCCATGCTCCAGCCATGGCCTGTACCCGCACGACGAGGGACACATCCGCGAGTACCTGGCGGTGTCCAACGCGGCGCTGCGGGGCACCGAGCCCGGCGCCTTCAAGGCCTACCTGCAGCGGTTCGTGTTTGACTGCCGCTCGCAGGAGGAGTATCTGCGAGCCAGTGGCGGACCGCCTAACATCAAGGACGTGCCGTGACTGGCTACTCCATCCGCGAGCTGATGGTCGTGGCGCTGGCGCGTGAGCTGCGCGACGGCGCCCTGTGCATGACGGGCACCAACTCCGAGGTGCCGGTGGCCGCCTGCCTGCTGGCGCAGCAGCTGCAGGCGCCCAACCTGACCTTGATCCTGCCCTCGGGCATCGTGAACCCACGGCCCGGCCGGCTGTATCGCTCGGCTGCCGACGGCCGCTGGTTGGAGGGCGCCGAAGCCGTCGGCTCGGGCTACGACCTGTTCGAGCTGTCGGAGAACGGGCGGCTGGACGCAATGTTCTACGGCGGCGTGCAGATCGACCGCCACGGCAACATCAACCTCACGCAGGTGCGCGAGCCGGCGTTCCGCGGCCCGGGCCTGGCCAACATCTCCTTCGCGGTGGTGGCCAAGCGCATCTATCTGTACGCCATGAGCCACACGCCCCGGACGTTCGTGGAGAAGGTCGATTACCTGACGGCACCAGGCCATCTCGACGGCGGCTCCAGCCGGCTCGACCATGGCATCACCACCGAGGGTCCGGTGTTCTGCATCACGCCCCTGGCGGCGCTGGGCTTCACGCCGGAGGCAAAGGACATGTCCGTCCGCTCGGTCCATCCCGGCGTCAGCGCCGAGCAGGTCATCGCCAGCACCGGCTTCGAGCTGCCGGAGCCGCCGCCATGGCCAGACACGCCGGCGCCGACGAGCGAGGAGCTGCAAGTGTTGCGCGAGGTCGTCGATAGGACTGGGGTGCTCAGTCGAAGCTGAGCGGCCAGCGGCTGAGGACGCTCAGAGGCGTGCTGCTTGCCGCTGCGTCAGCACGGATCAGTGCTTGACGACGGGCAGCAGCAGATGGCTGGGATGGGCTGCATCGTGGTACACGGTGTCGCTGCCGAACTTGATGCCCCAATCGTGGCCGCCGTCGATGGGTGGGGAATCGCCGGGCGCGATTTCCAGGCGGATGCGGTGGCCCTTGTGGAACAGCCAGGACGCCGGCCAAATCTCGAGGTCGAACTCATACACCTGACCGGGTGTGAGGGGCTCAGCCTTGGTGTGCTGGTGCCACGGCCGGTCGGGGCGGCTTCGCTCGGGGTCCAGCTCGCGGTGGGAGGCACGCAGCCAGCCTTTGGTAACGCCCGCGGGTGGCGAGCCCCGTTCGCCGTCTGGCGCCTGGTCGGCGATCTTGACCAGGAAGTCGGTGTCGGTCTGGTCCGATGAGGCCCACAGCTTGAGGCCGATCGGGCCGAGCAACTCGAGGTCCTGCTCCAGTGGCGGCGTGGTGAACGTGGCGATCTTGGCCAGAGGGTCGAGCGTGCCGTCGGGTTGCATCACGGCGGTGCCGCCGCCGGGCCAGCCCATCCAGTCCTCATGCGGGTAGTCGTACGTGGTCGAGCCGCCGCCGGTGGGCGGCTCCTGCCAGGCCATGCTGCCGTCGTTGAGCGACTCGACGGCGCCGGCCTCACCGGGAGCAAGATACAGGCGGGTGTGCTCGACGCCGGGCGGCGGCCAGCTCGGCGCCGTCCTCCACTCGCCCGTGGGACGGACCTGGTAGCGGACCGGCGGCTCGTCCATGATGCCGGTGTCGATGCCTTTGAGCCAGTAGTCGTACCAGCGCTTCAGCTCCTCGTGCAGATCCTTGCCGGCGAACAGCCGCTGGGCCGAGCCGGGATAGCCGTACAGGGTCAGCTTCCTGGGGCCTTGCGCCATCTCGTAGCCCAGGATGTTGCCCGCCAGGTGCACACCGCCCGACGACCAGATGCCCATCGAGTACACCGGCACCTTGATCTGGTCGAGGCGCATAGCCGCCGATCGTTCGTTCCAGAAGTCGTCGTGCAGCGGGTGGCGCAGCATCTCGCCGATGACGTCGAAGCCCATGACGTTGGCAGACTTGTCGCCGGGGGCGTCGCGCAGGGTGCGAGTGCGCACCTTGGATATCCAGTGGCTCACGAACTCCATGCTCCACAGCCCGCCGTGGTACACGAAGCCGCGGTACAGGTCGCAGTTGGCGTCGAACGGCGCGATGCAGGCCAGGTGCGGCGGGTTCTGGTGCGCCGCGTGCCACTGCACCATGGCGAAGTAGGACTCGCCGACCATGCCCACCTTGCCGCTGCACCACTCCTGCCGGGCGGTCCACTCGATCACGTCGTACAGGTCGTGCTGCTCGGCGGTGTCGAACACGCGCCACATGCCTTCGGTCGACTTGCCGCTGCCGCGGGTGTCGGCCCAGACGTAGACGTAGCCTTGGCGCACCCACCAGCAGGGGTCGGTGGTCTCGCGGGTGCGGTAGGCGCCCCAGGGCGGCAGGTAGGCCAGGTCCTTCCGATAGGGGGACGACGCGAACAGCGCCGGGTAGGTGCCGGCTTTGGCGGGGCGGTAGACGTCCACAGCCACGCTGATGCCGTCGCGCATTCGCACCATGACGTCGCGCTCCAGCACGATATCGTCGCCCAAGCGCAGGAAATCGCTGGGCTCGTCGAGAGGCACGTCAGTGCGAGGCTGGCTCATGACCGGGCGATTCTACAGCGCCATGGAGGCGCGGCTAAATCGTCGCGCCGCCCCGCAATCCTGGGGGAAGGCGTGCCGCCATTCCACAATGTGCGCACATCGTCGAGCACCGCGGCGGCTTGCTGAAAGCCCGCCTCCGCCCAGGCCTTGAGGATGTCGGAGCCGCTGGACGCGGCCGATATTGCTGCAGCGTCTGCCCCGACTTCGATGACCTGACTGCCGTTGGAGCGGACCAGCTCGATGTCTTTCGAGCCGCCGAACGGCGCTAGGACCACGATGACCCGGTATCCCAAAGCGCCGGACAGGTTCGTTCCGGCGACGTAACCATCCATGTAACGCCGATCACCCACAGTGATGGGCGCGACGAGCCCAGGCAGCGCGGAACTGGCCGCGATGGCGGTTTCGAGCGGCACGCCCTGCGTCTTGTCGAAAAACCTGACGGCGCCGTCGCCGACGTCGACGGCTGCCATCTTGAGCGGGCGGCTTGGCCAGCTGTCGGCGTCAAGGAGTGCCTTGAAGCGAGCCCTCCAGGTCTCCTCCGGGATCGGATGGGGCGTGGCCAAGGCCTTCCTGCCCACTTCGACCCGAAAGGCAGGCGTGCTGCCGGCGTGGTCCACCACCATCGCGGTGGTGTCCGCATAGTAGTCTGAGTCGGCCAGGGACACGAACGCCAGCGGATTGTTCGGCAGGATGCCCCTGGTCAACTCCCACTGATACAGGTCGTCGAGCGTCTTCCCAGACCGGACCAGCGCGCCGGTGAACGATCCCGCGGAGGTGCCCACGAACAGGTCCGCGTCGCTTAGATCGACGCCTCCATCGCGCAGGCCCTTCAGCATGCCGATCTCCCAGGCCGCCCCGGGCGGCCCGCCGCCGCCAAGCACAATTGCCCGCAGAGCCCGCGGGCTCTGCCTTGACGATGCCCCCGCTGCCAGGCAGCCGGCGCCGAATATTGCGAGAAGGAGCAGGCTTACAATGGAGAAAACCGCCAGCGCGGAAGGCTTCATGCCTCGTGGCGGCCTCCGAGCCATCAGGCTTGCAGGCAGGCGCGGAAGAAGGCGACTGTGAGCGGCCAGGCGATGGCCTTAGCCGCGGCGTTGCCGGGCTCGTTCTGGTTCTCGTCGGCCAGGAAGCCGTGGACAGCGGTGGGGTAATAGTGCGCTAGGGTGGCGACATCG
>DAIUFO010000141.1:0-9273 GCA_036844545.1 Chloroflexota bacterium | reverse complement strand
CATATCCTATTGTCAGCCACTAACCGTCAGGAGGAATCTGGATGGCTCGCATCCATGCGCTGACCCGTGAAGAAGCGCCGGAAGAAGTCCGGCCGATCTACGACGCGAATATCAAGAGTTGGGGCCAGGTCTCCAATACCACCGGCATCTGGGCCTACCGTCCGCCGATCCAGAAGGGCGTGCAGGCGCTGGGCAGGGGCATTTCGGAGTCTGGCCTGATTTCCGAGAAGCTGCGCTGTCTCATCAACGTGCGTATAGCGAGTCAAGTCGGCTGCGGCTTCTGAAGTGACATGAATGCTGCCGGGAGCAGCAAGGCTGGCGCCAGCGACGAACAGATCGCCGATCTGCCGAACTGGCGCACGAGCAACCTCTTCACCGAGGCCGAGAAGCTGGCTTTCGAGCTGGCCGATGCGACTATCCAGACGCCGGTCGACGTCACCGACGAACTGTTCGAACGGCTGCAGCGGCATTACAGCACTGAGGAGCTGGTGGAGTTGGGAGCGGTGTGCGCGCTGGAGAACTTCCGCAGCCGCTTCAACCGCATCTTTCGGGTCGAGCCGAACGGCTTCTACTGCCCAGTGCCTAAGCGGGAAGTAACTGCAACCTAACGTTTGTCATGCAGAGCGGAGCGAAGCATCCGGCGCCCTGCCACGGATTCTTCGCCAATGGCTCAGAATGACAAAATCTAGCAATGGCTGATTCTCAAACCACTGCGGGCCTCCTCAAGGGCGCCTACGACACGCACGTCCACAGCGGGCCCGACGTGCTGCCGCGCAAGTTCGACGACTTCGAGCTGGCGAGGCGGGCGCAGGAGCGAGGCATGGCCGGCTTCGTCCTCAAATCCCACTACATCTGCACCGCCGATAGGGCCACGCTGGTCCGCAAGAGCTTCCCTGGCGTGGAAGCCTTCGGCGGCCTGGCCCTCAACAATGCCGTCGGCGGCCTGAACCCGATCGCGGTGGACATCGCCGGGCGTCTTGGCAACAAGGTCGTGTGGTTGCCCACGGTGGATTCAGCCAACGAGCTGGAGAACGTCGCCGGCCAGCGCGACGAGTCCAAGCTGCCCTACTGGATGGGCATCGCCCGCGAGATGCGGGCGTTGGGCATCGCCGGGGAGTGGATCGAGGTCACCGACTCAGACGGCAAGGTCACGGATGCCACGCGTCAGTGCTTGGAGCTGGTTGCCAAGCACGACATGGTGCTGGCCACCGGCCACATCCGGCCGTCGGCCATGCCGGCGGTGGTTAAGGCGGCACGCGAGGCCGGCGTGCGGCGCATCGTCATCACCCATCCGGAGTTCCCCACCACGCTGCTGAGCATCGATCAGCAGAAGGAGCTCCAGAAGCACGACGTGTTCTTCGAGCGCTGCTTCACGACGCCCCAGAGCGGCAAGATCCCCTGGGACCACGTCTACGAGAACGTGCGTCAGGTCGGCGCCTCGACCACGATCTTGGCCACCGACCTGGGGCAATCGACCAACCCCTATGTGGACGAAGGGCTAGCGGCGTACATCGGTCGCTTCCTGGATGCCGGCTTCTCCGAGAACGCCGTGCAGCAGATGGTGGCTTCCAACCCGGCGTCAGTGCTGAAGTAGGCTAGGCTGGCGCCAGGTTCCCTCACCCTCTCCCGCCGCGGCGGGAGAGGGAATTTCCGATGGCCAAGAGGAACATCACGCTCTTGCCGGCAGCGTGCGGTGAGAAGAAGTCCACGACCGCGTCGTCAAAGAAGGTAAGGCCGGTGGCAGACAGCCCAGCGGCATAAGAGGCGAGATACAGCCTGCCGGCCGCGAGGCTGGCGCTGAGTTGGGCGGCGCGGTAGCCGCGCTCGCCCAGCCGGCCCAGGACCTCTTGCAGGTCGGCCAGGAAGTAGACGTTGACGGCGGCATCGGCGGCAAGGTCCTGGCCAAGGTCGAGGTGACCGGCGACGGCGCGGTAATCGCCAGCATGCAGCAGGGTGAGGTCCTCGCCATCGAAGTAGTAGGCGCCGCTTTCCATACCCTCCACGGCGTTCACGATGAGGTAGGTATCCCTCGCAAGGACAGCGTGCAGCGCCTCGGCACTGATGGGCGTCTGCTCGAAGCGCCGAGCTGAGCCTCGCCGGCGGATGACGTCCTCGATGGACGAGGTTACGAGGGGCACGGATGCTTCGCTTCGCTCTGCATGACAAAAATCGGCCACCTCCTGGCGCGTCTTCAGCGACGTGGCCTGGTGGACTTTGTGGATGAGCGGGTAGTCGATCTCGCTGAAGGAATAGGGCTGGGTTTGCAAGCCCAGGCGCTTGACCACCGGAGCAGGCGGGGGCTCCGCGGCGCGGTAGCCCAGCGGCACGAGCTCCAGGGCGGCTTCGCGGGCAGGATCCAGGTCCAACAGGGCGTTAACCTCGGCGTCCACGAAGCCGGGGTTGACGCTGGCTTGCAGCTCGTGTTCCGCGGCGACCGACAGCAGGTTGGCCAGGATCGTCCCGCTGTCCCAGAAGGCATGGCGGTAGGCGCGGTCCTGGTATTTCCAGGCGTTGCGCCACCAGGTGCTGGTGGCGATCAGTGTGGCCGGCGCCTGGCGGACGCGGTCGTCACCGACGGTGGCTTCGACCAGCGCTGCCCGGAAGTCGCCTTCCCGGAGGCGAGTGAGAGCAGCATGCTCAGGGTCGAAGTGGTAGACGCTGGCCGGCAGGCCTGGCAGCTCGCCACAGACCACGTACAGGTCGATGTGGTACAGCGCGCCGGTGCATGCTGCCGCCCGAAAGGTCATCGTGCCGCCGGGGAAGGTCAGGTGCTTGGTGATGCCGGCCGAGAGCTGGAGCAGCTTGGCCAGCAAGGGAAGGTCAAGAGTGCCCTCACCCAGCCTCTCCCAGTCCTGCGCGGACGGCGAAAGCGATGGGAGAGGAACAGAGGGCAGCGGCTCCGTGTAGCGCTTGTAGGGGCGCGGTTGGTTGGACCAGTCGAGGGTATGGCTGTCGCGGCGGACGCTCTCGACGGAGTGGTTGGTGGCCTGGTGGTAGCGCCAGGCGATGCTGGAGGTTAGGTCCATTGGTTTAGTGGTAACGTACTCCACATGAAAAACGGCATGGTCATCATCGACGCCGACGGACACGCTGTTGACCGCGATCCGATCTACCGTGAGCGGCTTCCCGAAGGCTTCAGGCACCGCCAGTGGATCTATCCCATGGACGCTTTCGACCGTTTCCAGAACGGGACTATCAAGAAAGGCCCGGTCACGCCGCAAGATAATTTGCGCGACAACGATACCGAAGGGATCGACCTGCAGATCATCTACCCGACTGGCGGGCTGTTCCTGTCGCGGGTGCGCGACCATGACTTCGCTATCGAGCTGGCCAAGGCCTATAACGATTGGCTGTACGACTGGTGCGCCATCGACCGCAAGCGCCTGCGCGGCGTGGCCAACGTGCCGCTGCACGTGGACGTCAAGGCAGCCATTCGGGAGATGGAACGGGCTGTGGGCCAGCTCGGAGCCGTGGGCGTGATGGTCAACACCTTCGACCGCGGCCGCAACGTAGCCCACCCCGACTTCTGGCCGTTCTATGAGGAGTGCGCTCGCCAGGGCGTGGCGGTCTCATTCCACGCCTCCGGCAGCGACACGATGGACATCGTGGGCCACTTCCAGACCTTCCTCGAGATCCACACCGTTTCGCACGCGCCCGAGCAGCTCATCGCCTGCACGGCGGTCATCTACAGCGGGCTGCTGGAGAAGTACCAGGACCTGCGGGTGGCTTTCCTGGAGGCTGGTATCGGCTGGGCGCCGTTCTGGATGGAGCACATGGACGAGGAATACGAGTTCCGCGAGTTCGACGCGCCACTGCTCACGGCCAAGCCGTCGGAGTACATGGCCGGCGGCCGGGTGTTCATCTCCTGCGAGCCGGAGGAAAAGACGCTGCGCTACGCCACGGAGTTCTTCCCGGAGGACAACGTGCTGTACGCCTCCGACTACCCGCACTGGGACGGCAACTTCCCGGAGACCGTTTCTACCTTGGCCAACCGCTGCGACATCAGCGACACGCTGAAGCGGAAGATCTTCCTGGATAATCCGCAGCGGTTCTACGGCTTCAAAGTTGACCCGGCAGACTATGGCGCGAGCCGGGAGGCCGTCGCCGCTCGATAGGGGCGCCCTCACCTAGCCTCTCCCACCGTGGTGGGAGAGGAACTCCCTCACCCTAGGGGTCGCCCGCCGCGGCGGGCGAGGGGACTTATGAACTATTGGCGGGCGATGGCCGCCCGGCCTCCGCGCAGGACGAACTTTTGGATCTTGCCGGTGGCGGTCTTGGGCAACTCCGAAATGAAGTGGACCTCTTTGGGCGCTTTGAAGTGAGCCAGCCGATCTCGGGTGAACTGGCGCAGCTCATCCTCCGAAGCCGTCGCGTCGGGGCGGAGGACGATGAACGCATGTGGCGTTTCGCCCCAGCGCTCGTCCGGCATGCCAACCACCGCTGCTTCCTGAACGGCAGGGTGGTGCAGCAGGACGCCTTCCACCTCAACTGAGGAGATGTTCTCGCCGCCGCTGATGATGACGTCCTTGAGGCGGTCGCGAATCTCGGCGTAGCCATCGGGATGGACGACGGCCGCGTCGCCGGTCCGGAACCAGCCGTTGCCCATGCACGCTTCGGTGGCGGCGGGGTCGTTGTAGTAGCCCTTCATGACCACGTTGCCTTGGACGGCGATCTCGCCCAGGGTCTCGCCGTTGTGGGGCACCTCGTTGCCGTTGTCGTCCACGACCCGCAGCTCGCCTGACGTTACCAGCTCCACGCCTGTGCGAGCTTTGATTACGGCACGCTCGTTGGGGCTGAGCCGATCGTGCTCGGGCAGGGGCTCGCAGATGGTGATGAACGGCGCGGTCTCGGTCAGGCCATACAGCTGCGTGATCTCCCAACCCAGGTCACCTTCGACCCGCTCGATGGTGGCGGCGGCCGGCGGGGCGCCGGCGGTCAGCACCCGAATGCCTCGGGGAGCCAGGCGGCGCGCATCTTCGGGCGCGTTGGCGATGCCAATCAGCACGGTGGGCGCCGCGCACAGGATGGTGGCGTGCTCCTGGGCGGCGAGCTCGAACACGCGCCGCGGCTCGACCTGGCGCAAGCACAGGTGCGCACCGCCGGCGGCCGTGACGTTCCAGACGAAGGTCCAGCCGTTGGCATGGAACATCGGCAGCGTCCACAGGTAGCGGTCGGCGGGCGACATATGGATGTGGATGAGGGTGCCCACCACGTTCATGTAGGCGTTACGGTGGGTGATCATCACGCCTTTGGGCCGGGAGGTGGTGCCGCTGGTGTAATTGATGGTCAGCAGGTCGTTCTCGTCGATATCGGGCCGGTGGAATTCCGGCGATGCCTGGGCGATCTCATGCTCGTAGCTCAACCAGCCGGAGCGCTCGCCCTCCAGCGCCACGAAGTGCTCGACCCCTGGCAGCTGATCGCGAATGCCGTCTACGGCCTCCAGGTAATCGCCGTGGGCGCACACCACCTTGGCGCCGCAGTGGTTGATGATGTAGTTGAAGTCGTCCGCGGTCAGGCGGTAGTTGATGGGCACGAGTACGGCGCCCAGCTGAGGCACGGCGTAGAAGGACGCCAGCTGGGCGTGGGTGTTGGGGGCGATGTAGGCCACACGGTCGCCTTTGCCCACGCCCAAGCGCTGCAGGCAGGCGGACCAGCGGTCGCAGCGGTCGAAGAACTGCTCGTAAGTGAGCCGCAGGTCGCCGTCGATGACGCCCTCTCGCTGGGGATACAGCCGGCGCGCGCGGCGCATGAACTCAAGAGGGGTCAGCGGCATCTCCATAGGGCGCCATGCTACCGCCTTTTGTCATTCCGAGCGCAGCGAGGAATCCGTGGTGCGAGGCGGATGCTTCGCTTGACGCTCAGCATGACAACAATGGGGTTAGGCCGCGAGCACCAGGTGCTCGAAGGCATTGTCCTCCATCACGTCGTCCAGACCCCAGCGCTCCATCTGCTCGATGAGCTCGTGGTACTTGTCCATGGGGAAGGGCTCGTGGACGAAGTGCTCGCCTTCGTGGAAGTTGGCGTAGTCCCAGTGGCGGCCGGCGAACTCGGCGGGAATGCTGCAGCGCCACAGCGGCAGGTACTTGGCCGCGTCGCGCTGGAGCTCCTGCTCGGCTCGAACCAGCACGTGGAAATAGGCTTGCAGCAGCGCCGGGTCCATGTCGGGCGGTGTCCACCACAGGGTGTTGAAAGTGCCCTCGATCACCTTCTTGAGGCCGAGCTGCTCGGCCATGGAGATTTGGGGGTCCAACAGATTGGCGGCGGGCATCTCGCCCGACAGGATCACCTGCAGGCGGGTGCCGAAGCCACCTACGTTGACACAATTGATCTGATCGAGCGGCAGGTGCTTCTCCAGGCACAGCGGGGCGGAGAAGTGGCTGCCGGCGCGCAGGCCGACGCCAATAGGCAGGCCGGCCAGGTCTTCAGGCGTGTTGATGGGCGAGTCCGCCTTCACGAAGATGGCGTTGCGGGCAATGCCGTAAGCTCCGGCGCTGAACTTGCCCATGCCGGCGCCGGCGTTGGCCACGCTGCCCCAAGCACAGGCATTGGTGACCGCGCCTTCGTCGCGCAGCATCGGCTGGTCCTGCGGGCGGCTCTTATAGGCCTCGGCCTTGTAGCTGTAGCCCGCCCTTATGGTGTCCCACATGTACTCGGCCTCGATGCCCTCGGCGGCCCAATAGTCACCTTCGAGCGCGATCCATTCGTGCAGTCGCATGCCGGTGGGGTAGAGCTTCATTTTTCGCAGTGCCATGCGCCCGATAATAGCTGTCAATGAGAGTTGCCGTCCTGGACGATTACCATCACACGTTTGACGCCGATCCGGCCATCCAGCGCTTGCGCGGACGTGTGCCCGTGGACGTGTTCACCCAGCACCCAGCCAATCGAGCGCTTGGGTGACTACCAGGCGCTGATCGCCCTGCGCGAGCGGACTAAGTTCGACGCCCCCTTCTTCGAGGCCATGCCCCAACTGGAGCTGATCGCCCAGACCGGCCATCACGTGTACCACCTGGACATGCCCGCGGCGACGAAGGCCGGGGTGCTGGTGGGCCTGGGCCTGGGAGCTGCCGGCCAGGGTTTCTCCACGGCCGAGCTCACCATCGGGCTGATGCTGGCGATCATGCGGCGCATCCCCCAGACGGATCGTGCAATCCGCTCCGGCGAGTGGCCGCTGGTGCTGGGCCGCGCGCTGCGCGGCAAGAAGTTGGGCATCCTCGGCCTGGGCCGGGTTGGCCGCGAGGTGGCGCGCATCGCCCAGGCGTTCGGGATGGAGGTCGTCGCCTGGGGACCAACGCTTACTCCTGAGCGGGCTCAGGCTTCTGGGGCCAGGTACATGGACCTGGACGAGCTGCTTTCGGCCGCGGACGTGGTGTCGGTGCATCTGACGCTGTCCGACACCAGCCGGGGTCTGATCGACGAAGCGCGCCTGCGGCGGATTGGTCCAGGGATCTGGCTGATCAACACCTCGCGGGGGCAGATCGTGGACGAGGCAGCTTTGGCCCGAGTGCTGGCCGATGGGGCCCTCGGCGGAGCCGCCTTGGACGTTTTCGGTGAGGAGCCGCTTCCGGCCGAGTCGCCGTTCTGCAAGCTGGACAACGTGGTTCTCACCGCCCATCTCGGCTGGCCGGCAGACGACACCTACCGGCTCATGGCCGAGGGCACGGTAGAGGTCATTGAGGCGTACATCGACGGAACCTACGACAAGGCCCTTAATCCGGAGGCGGCGGCGAACCGGCGATAGGCGCGCCGCGTCAGCAAGTGGGGCGTTTTGGGGCTGCATTTTCTAAAACGTTTTTCGAACTTTCATTTCGTGCTCAGGGTTGGGGTCGGTGGATTGAGAATGGGTCGATACCGGATCGACGGCGGTTAGGTCTGGGGCAGACTTGCTCACCACTTCCGCACCAAGTGCGTAGTCGTAGCCTCTTGCTTGGCCTATGGGCTCAATCAAATGGCGAGGTCGACGCATTGGGCTTAGGGTAGGAGGGCCTGGCACCAGATACCCAAGGCCGCGAACTATAATGGCCAGTATGCCAATGCGTCATTCTGCCAAAAGGCCCTATAACGCGCCGCTGATAGCGATGAACGCTTCTGGCCGGATTACGCTGCCCGTCGCTGCCCGCCGGGAGCTCGATCTCGAGCATGAGGCACAGTTTGCTGTCGAAGTGGTGGCAGAGGGCCTGCTGCTGCGACCGGTGGTGGTGCTCCCCAGGGAAGACGCCTGGGCCTACACGCCCGAGCATCGCCGGCTATTGCGCAAGGCCCACGCTGATTCTCACGAGGGTCGGGTACGGCAACTCACGGAGTCGGAGCTCGGCGCCCTAGCCAGCGACTAGGTGGCGGATGCCTACAGCAGCCTCGATTTCACTGCCACGTTTCTCGAAACGTTCGCAAGCCGGGATTTCAGCAGCGCCGAGCGGCAGCAGATCCTGAAGGCGCTTCGCTTGCTGGACGCCAATGAGCAGCATCACTCGCTTCGCGTGCACAAACTTGAAGGTGATCGCGAAGGCAGTTGGTCAGCCCCGGCTTCAGACGTGTTGCGAGTGACATTCGAACGGCTGGCAGGCGGCCGCAAGCGGCTGCTTACTTGCAGCCGGCATTACGACCGCTAGACAGACACACACTGCCTCCCCCGCGGCGCGATAGCGCCTCCGTTGGAGCCTCAGCCGATGTGCCACTATACTGGCACTATGACCAAGACGACGCTTCGGCTGCCGGAGCCGGTTGCCGCGAAGTTGCGAGAACGGAGCCGCCTCGAGGGGCGTTCGATGAATGACGTGGCTATCGATGCGCTGGCTCGGGGCCTGGGGGAGGAATCGCCGGACGACGCGCTACGGGCGCTGAGGAGCTTGATCGTGCGGCCCGCGACGGGTGTGTTCGATCCTGAGGAGCACGAGCGGTGGCGCCGGGAATTCGGGCTCGACGGCAACCTGCAAGAAGACCTCGATTGGGTTCGCGGCTCGGATTGGTCGTAAGCTACCTCGACTCGAGCGGCCTGTTGCGGCTGTGCCTCCGGGAGGGTGATACCTCGCTCGTCACTGCCGCCTTAGCCGCCAGCCCCGTTGCCTCAGTGCTGGTATTGGTGGAGGTGCCGAATGGCCTTTCGGCCCGCTTTCATCGAAGTGTCATCGACGCGAAGCGGCGGGGCGAGCTGCTGGAGCGGGCCAACATTCTGCTGGGGAAGGTGAACCTCCTGGAGCTGACGGCGGATGTCCTCGACGAAGCGGTCGGCGCCGGCGCTCGGTTTCCTGTACGCACCCTCGACGCGATACACCTGGG
>DAIUFO010000140.1:8121-9293 GCA_036844545.1 Chloroflexota bacterium | reverse complement strand
GTGTATTTGTCTGCGTTCAGGAACATCACCGGGACGATTTCGCCGAAGCCGAGGGTCACGATAGCCAGGTAGTCGCCGCGCAGCCGCAGGGTCGGCGCGCCGAGGATGACGCCGAACATGCCGGCGAAGATGCCCGCCAGCGGCAGCATCAGCCAGAAGGGCAAATGAATCCCCAGGTGCGGCGACGCCAAGAACCCGTAAGAGTAGGAACCGATCGCGAAGAAGGCCGCGTAGCCAAGGTCCAGCAGGCCCGCGTAGCCCACAACGATGTTCAGTCCTAAGGCCAGCAACACGAACACACCGGCGTCCGCCGCGGAGCTGACGTGCGAGGCGTTGCTGTCGATAAGCGGGTAAACGACGGCCAGAACGACGACAGCGGTCACGATCGCCACCGACCTGCGTCCCGCGCCGAAGCGCGGGAAGCGGGTGGCTTGGGACAATGCCGCTGGTTCAGCCATTCGCCGCCCCGGCCCTCCGCCCGGGTTCCCTCACCCTGCCCTCTCCCGCCGCGGCGGGAGAGGGGATCGCTGGGTCATCATGCCGACTCGGGCAGCTGCTGGCCCAGCAGGCCCGAGGGCCGGAACACCAGCACGAGGATGAGGATGGCGAACACGATAGCGTCGACGTAGCGCTCGGACACGTACTGCGCCGCCAGCGACTCCAAGAGGCCAATCAGCACGCCGCCCAGCATGGCGCCCACGATGTTGCCTATGCCGCCAAGCACGGCGGCCGTGAAGGCCTTGAGGCCGGCGATGTAGCCGTTGATGAACCATACGCTGTTGTAGTAGATGCCGAACACGAAGCCGCCGGCGCCGGCCAGTGCCGAGCCGATGAAAAACGTCAAGGCGATGGTCGAGTTGATGTTGATGCCCATCAGCGACGCCGCCTGGCGGTCCTGCGCCGTGGCTCGCATCGCGCGGCCCAGACGGGTCTTCTGCACGAACCACTGCAGTCCGGCCATCATCACGATGCTGAGCCCGACGATCATCAGCTGCTTGGCGCTGATAATCACGTTGCCGGCCTCGATGATCGGGTTTGGCATGACGTCCGGAAAGGACACGGGCGACGGGCCAGCCCGCAGTTGCACGACGTTCTGGAGGATGAACGACACGCCGATGGCCGTAATGAGTGGCGCCAGCCGAGGGGCGTTGCGCAGCCGACGGTACGCTGCG
>DAIUFO010000140.1:0-8111 GCA_036844545.1 Chloroflexota bacterium | reverse complement strand
GACCGCCAGCATGATGCCGGCGACCGCCGGCCCGGTTACGGCGCCGGTCACGCCGAAGGCGCCGACGATCAGCAGCGACACAAACGAGCCAACCATGAACACGTCGCCATGGGCGAAGTTGATCAACTCGATGATGCCGTAGACCATCGTGTAGCCCAGCGCGATCAGCGCGTAGATCGCGCCTAGCGACAGGCCATTGATGATTTGCTGAGCGAATAATTCGAGTGGAGACATAAAGAAAAGGGGAGTGAGCTCAGTGACTCACTCCCCGTTCCTTCGTCTTACTTGAAGGTGAACTGGTCTTTGGCGGCCCAGGCCTTGCCCTCGACGTTCCACAGGCTGATGATCTTGCCTGTGGTGTCACCGTTCTGGTCGAAGCCGGTCGTGCCGAGTGCGCCCTTGAAGTCCTTGAGACCGGCCACGTAGGCCCGCACTTTGGCGCGATCCGCGCCGGCGTTCTCGACGCCTTGGATGATGATATTGGCAGCGTCATAGCCAGATGCGCTGTAAGCACCGAGCTTGTCCTTGGGGTCGGTGTACTTGGCGTTGTAGGCCTTGATGAAGTCCTGCGCTTCGGGCAGTTTCTCGGCGATGGGCGCCGCGACGGTCGCCCACGAGCCCGCGGCGGTGTCAGCGGCCTCTGTGAGGAACTCGCTTTCCTGGATGCCATCGCCGCCCATGTAGGTGATCTGCTGCATGCCCACGTCCTTCATCTGCTTGCGCAGCAAGCCGCCACCGGTGGTGGTCACGCCGCCGTAGTACAGCAGGTCGGGGTTCGTGGCCTTGGCCTTGGTCAGGAGCGATTTGAAGTCCTGCTGGCCGGAGCTCAGGTGCTCGTGACCCAAAATCTTGCCTCCGTCGTCGGTGAATCGCTTCTCGAAGGCGTCGGCGAGACCCTTGCCGTAAGTCTCGTTGTCGTCGACGATGAAGACAGCCTTCTTGCTGAGGTTCTTGAAGGCGTAATCAGCCCCGGCGGGACCCTGGATATCGTCAGTGGTGCAGACGCGGAAGTAGGCAATCTGGTCGGGATGAGCCTTGCGCAGGTCCAGCGCCTTGGGCGGTTTCGTCAGGTCCGGATTGGTGTTGGCGGGGCTGATCTGGACCAGGCCGGCCTCATTGGTCAGCGGAATCTCGGCCTGAGCGACATTGCTGTTGAAGGGGCCGACGACGCCCATCACATTCTTATCGGACACGAATTGCTGGATGTTCTTGGCGCCCTGAGCCGGATCGTGCTTGCCATTGACGGCGTCGTCCAGGATCTGGGCCTGGTACTTGTACTTGTTGCCAGCCTTGGCGTTGGCCTGGTCGACGGCCAGCTTTACGCCGTTGGAGGTGGGGACCCCATTGGCGGCTTCGCCGCCGGACATCGGCAGCTCGACGCCGATGGTGACCATTGCGCCCGGAGCGAGCGCGGCTCCGGCGGCGCCACTGGCAGCGGGCTTCGCGCTGGCTGAGGCGGCCGGCTTGGCGCTGGCCGACGCAGCCGCGGCAGGCTTAGAAGCCGCGACCGATGCGGCCGGAGCGCTGGATGCCGGTTTCGGGGCGGCGGCGCTTGAGGCCGGCGCGGCCGATGGGGCGGCGCCTCCGCCGCAGGCGGCCAGCAGCATCAACCCAATGCCGCTGGTGCTCAATAGGGATAGGAGCCTGGGTTTCATAAGACCCTCCTCTGCGATGAGTTCGCCCACGAACGATGTGGGCCAAATTTGCGGGCAATTATACGAGAGCCAGACTAGACCCGGAAATTCCGAGCGTCGCCTATGCCCGTGGGCGGGGCGGAACCTCGGGATTGGGGCTCGCGCGCAGCGGCCGGCCCTCGACCCCGGCGACCAGGTTCTCGGCGGCCAGAAGCGCCATGGCGTCCCGCGAACCGACGCTGGCGCTGCCGATGTGCGGCACAACCAGGCAATTGTCCAGCGTGAGCAGCTTGTGGCCGGCCGGCAATGGCTCAGGATCGGTGACATCCAGGCCAGCCGCCCAAATCTTTCGCTCTCTCAGCGCCTCGTAGAGGGCGTCGCTGTCGACGGCGGGACCACGCGAGGTGTTGATGAGGATAGCCGTCGGCTTCATGAGGTCGAGCGTGCGCTTGTTGATGAGATGGCGGGTCACCGGCGTAAGCGGAGTATGGAGCGACACGAAATCGGCCTCGCGCAGCAGGTCGTCCAGATCGCGGTACTCGAAACCCAGCTCGCGCTCGACATCGGGCTGGCGATTGCGGCTGGTATAGATCACCTTCATGTCGAAGCCACGGCCCCGTTTGCCCATTTCGGTTCCGATCCGGCCCAGGCCGACGAGCCCCAACGTGGCGTGGTGGATGTCGCGGCCGCGCAGCAGCATCGGGTCCCAGGTGCGCCACTTGCCGGCCTTCACGAAGTCCGCGCCGGCCACGACCATGCGGGCCGCGGACATCAGCAGGGCAAAGGCAAGGTCGGCCGTGGTTTCGGTGAGCACGCCCGGCGTGTTGCCGACAGGAATGCCGCGCTGGCTGGCCGCGGCGAGGTCGACATTGTCGTAGCCGACGGCATAATTGCTGATGACGCGCAACTTCGGGGCGGCGTCCATGAGCTCCGCGTCCATGCGGTCCGTCAGCAGCGCCAGGATGCCCTCCAGCTCAGGCGCTCGGCGCACGATCTCGTCCCGGCCCGGCGGTTCCTCGCCAGGCCACACTTCGGCGTCGCAGTGTTCGCGCACCAGCCGCAGCCCTGCCTCGGGAATGATTCGGGTAACAAAGACCTTTGGTTTGGGCATTGGCTACATTGTTCCAGCATGGCCGATCCGCTCCAACCGGCGCTGACCAGTGTCAGCCTGCAGATGCCCGACGACGTGCCTGCCTGGCTGCGGCGCTTCCACTTTTGGCTGGACCTGAAGCTACGACTGTACGAGACCGACGCCAACGGACACATGAGCCAGTTGACGTACTTCGGCTGGCAGGAATGGGGCTCGGCGGAGTACTGGACGAATCTCGGGTATCGCGACTATTTCGCCAGCTTGGCCGACGTGTCGCTGTTCATGGGCGAGCAGTACTGCCGCTTTCTGTCCGAAGTGCGCTTCGGCGAGCTCATTCGGCTGGGAGTGCGCGTAGCACGTTTAGGCAGCGCCAGCATCGGCCTGGAGTATGCCTTCGTCCGCGAGGACGGCAGCCTGGCGGCCATCGGCGCCAACAGCCAGGTGCTGGTGGAGGTTGCCACGCGCAAGCCGGTGGCGGTTCCCGATCATTTGAGAAAGGCGATTTTGAAGCTTGAAGACGCGTCGTAGCCAGGGTTCCCTCACCCTGCCCTCTCCCGCCGCGGCGGGCGAGGGGAATCTCAACTTGACATAGGCACGCTCAACCTTTATTCTTGGGACATACGCATCCCTGGAGGATAAGCAAGCAATGGCAAAAGTCGTCGGAATCGATTTAGGCACCACCAACTCGGTGATCGCCGTCATGGAAGGTGGCGAACCGACCGTCATCACCAATGCCGAGGGCAGCCGCACCACGCCGTCTGTCGTCGCGTTCACCAAGTCGGGCGAACGGCTGGTTGGACAGTTGGCGCGCCGGCAGGCGGTGGTCAACCCGGAGAACACCGTGTTCTCCATCAAGCGCTTCGTGGGCCGCAAGTTTGGCGAGGTCGAGGGCGAGCGCTCTCGCGTCCCTTACAAGGTGGACGAGGACGAGAACGGCGGTGTGCGCGTGCACCTCAGCAACGCCGGCCGCGAGCTTACGCCGGAAGAGATCTCGGCCATGATCCTGCAGAAGCTCAAGGCCGATGCCGAGAAGTACTTAGGCGAGCGCATCAACCAGGCCGTCATCACCGTGCCTGCTTATTTCAACGACTCCCAGCGGCAGGCGACGAAAGACGCCGGCAAGATCGCCGGCCTCGAGGTCCTGCGCATCATCAACGAGCCGACAGCCGCGGCGCTGGCCTACGGGCTCGATAAGAAGAAGTCCGAGACCATCCTGGTGTGGGACCTGGGCGGCGGCACGTATGACGTGTCCGCCCTGGAAGTGGGCGACGGCGTGTTCGAGGTCAAGTCGACCAACGGTGACACCCACCTGGGCGGCGACGACTATGACCAGCGCGTCGTCGATCACCTGGCGCAGGAGTTCCAGAACAACGAGGGCATCGACCTGCGCAAGGATCGGCAGGCGCTGCAGCGCCTGCTGGAGGCGGCCGAAAAGGCCAAGATCGAGCTCAGCTCGGTGGTCCAGACGGAGGTGAACCTGCCGTTTATCACCGCCGATCAAAACGGCCCCAAGCACCTGCAGATCAACCTCACTCGGGCCAAGTTCGAGGAGTTGACGCAGGACTTGACGGAGCGTCAAGTCGGGCCGTTCAGGCAGGCCCTGGCCGACGCCGGCCTGAGCGAGAACGAGATCGACGAGGTGGTCCTTGTAGGCGGCTCGACGCGCATGCCGGTCATCCAGCAGCTGGCCAAGAAGCTCACCGGCAAGGACCCTCACCAGGGTGTGAACCCGGACGAGGTCGTGGCTGTGGGCGCGGCCATTCAGGCCGGCATCCTGAGCGGCGAGGTCAAGGACGTGGTCCTACTCGACGTGACGCCACTGTCGCTGGGCGTCGAGACGCTGGGCGGCGTGATGACCAAGCTGATCGAGCGCAATACCACCATCCCTGCTCGTAAGAGCGAGGTGTTCAGCACTGCTGAGGACAGCCAGGGCGCGGTGGACATCCACGTCATGCAGGGCGAGCGCGAGATGGCCGCGGACAACCGCACGCTGGGCAAGTTCCGGCTGGACGGCATTGCTCCGGCGCCGCGTGGGGTGCCACAGGTAGAGGTCGCGTTCGACATCGACGTGAACGGCATCGTGAACGTGTCGGCCAAGGACATGGCCACCGCCAAGGAGCAGCACGTGACCATCACGGCCACCACCAACCTGAATAAGGACGAGGTGGACCGCATGGTGCGCGAGGCTTCGGCCAACGCGGCCGAGGACCGGCGCCGGCGCGAGATCGCGGAAGCCCGCAACCAGGCGGACAGCCTGGTGTACCAGACCGAGCGGACGCTCAAGGAAGCCGGCGATCGGGCCACGCCCGAAACCCGGGCCGCGGTCGAGCGTTCGCTGGAGCGAACCAAAGAGGCGCTCAAGACCGACGACGCGGCGCGCATGAAGGGCGCGGCGGAGGAGCTGCAGGATACGCTGCACCGCCTGTCCGAGGCGATGGATCAGCCGGCCGGAGCAACCGCCGACGGCGGCGCCCACGAAAGCGAGCCGGTCCACAGCAGCGACGACGTCATCGACGCGGAGTTCAAGTCCTCGGACAAATAGCCATGATGGATTTTGAAGCCGAAGCTCGCATAAAGGGTCTCCAAAGCGAACTCCAGGCGAGCCAGGCCCAGGCAGCGGAGAACGAGCAGAATTATCTGCGCTGCATGGCCGAGATGGAGAACTACAAGAAGCGGCTGGAGCGGTCGCACACGGAGCTGGCTCGCGCCAGCAGGAAGGCGCTGTTCGTCAAGACCTTGAACGTGCTGGACAACCTCGACCGAGCCATCCAATACGAGGCTACGGCTCGCGAGGATCCGGAGAGCCTGATCAAGGGCCTGCGCCTGACCTATTGGCAGCTCAGCGACCTGCTCGGAAGCGAGGGCGTCAAGGCCATCGAGGCGCTCGGCAAGACCTTCGACCCCAGGCTCCACGAGGCAGTCGACGTCGACGTCAGCGGGCGGGCTGAGCCGGGCACCGTCACCTCGGAGCTGCAGAAGGGCTACTACTATCAGGACGACGTGCTGCGGCCCGCCCAAGTGCGGGTAGCGGCGGCGGTGAACAAGCACACGGGTCAGCAAGAGGGAAGGCGGGCAATCTAAGGGCGCATGGCTGTCGAATACAAGGACTATTACCGCACCCTCGGCGTCAACAAGGACGCGCCCGAGAAGGAGATCAAGCAGGCCTACCGACGCATGGCCCGCAAGTATCACCCGGATGTGAACCCCGGCGACAAGAGCGCTGAGGATCGCTTCAAGGAGATCGGCGAGGCCTACGCGGTCCTGGGCGACGCTCAGAAGCGCAAGAAATACGACCAGTTCGGTCCTAGTCTGCGCGACGGCAGCTTCTGGCGCCAGAGCGGCGCGGCGGCCGGTCCGCGGCCCAACAATGCGCGTGTTTACACCACTACCCGGGACTTCGCCAAGGACTTTGACGCCAGCGGCTTGGGCACCGGCTTCTCCGACTTCTTTGATGCCTTGTTCGGCCAGGGTTTTGGCCGCGGCCGCGGTGCGACAGCGGATCCGAGCACGGCGGGCATGCCCGGCAACGGCGCGGCTCCCGGAGCGGCTGGCCGAGCGCCAGCCAAGGGCAGCGACGTCGAGCAGCCGATCGAGGTCACGCTGGAGGAGGTGGCGACGGGCGGCAACCGCGTGTTCAGCATGCAGATGCCGGAGATTTGTCCCGCGTGCCGAGGCACTGCGCTGGTCAACGGCAAGTTGTGCACCATCTGCCAGGGGGCCGGCACCGTCAGCAAGGCGCGCCGGATCGAGGTGAAGATTCCGGCCGGCGTTCAGACCGGGTCACGCATCAGGATCAAGGGCGAGGGCAATCCCAGCCCGGGCGGTGGCGCGAAGGGCGACGTGTACCTGCTCGTAACAGTGCAGCAGCACCCAACGTTTGACCGCAAGGGAAACGACCTGTATGTCGAGGTGCCTGTTCCGCTCAGCAAAGCGATGCTCGGCGGCGAGGTTAGTGTGCCTACGCTGAAGGGTGGTCAGCTGAGCATGAAAGTGCCGCCCGAGACGCAGAATGCCAGCACCTTCCGCCTCGCGTCGCAGGGCCTGCCGGCGCTGCGCGGCGAGGAGAAGGGCGACCTCTACGCCAAGATACGCGCCATTCTGCCTACCAACCTTTCGGCTCGCGAGCGTGAGCTGTTCCAAGAGCTCAAGCGGCACCGCGAAAACTGAGGATATCGACTATGGCAGTCGTGCAGAAACGAACGACACAACAACGCACCGCGAGATCGAGCGGCTCGATTGCGTCCGCGCTGCACCACTACATCATCAGCGTGGCGGCACGGATGTGCGGGGTCCATCCCCAGACGCTGCGCCACTACGAGCGCATCGGCCTGATCAGCCCGGCTCGGACGGGCGGAAACATCCGCCTCTATTCGGACGAGGACATCCAGCGGCTGCAGCAGGTTCAGCGGCTGATCGACGAGCTGGGCGTCAACCTGGCGGGCGTCGAAGTGATCATGAACATGGCCGACCGCATGGAACGGCAGCAGCGCGAGTTCGCGGAACGGCTCCAGCAGCTGGAGCAGCAGTACGAGCACGACCTCGAGCGCTTCCGGCGGATCATCCGCAAGATGGACAAAATCGCCAGTTCATGATACATATGTTCTAGCTGTGGAAAACACACCACCATACGCCCTACAGGGCGTGGCCCCCAAAGAGGACGAGCTCAGCGACAAGCAGGCCCGCATCCTGGACTTCATCCAGGGCTTCCATGCGAAGAATCAGCGACCGCCGACCAACCGCGAGATAGGTCGCGGCGTGGGCATCCGCTCGACCAGCCACGTCAACTACCACCTGCGCATCCTCGAGGAGAAGGGCCACATCGAGCGCATCCGCAACACCTCGCGCGGCCTACGCCTCAAGAGTGGCGTGCACGCCGAGAACGAGGTGCGGATGATCCCGTTCTGGGGCCGCATCGCCGCTGGCGCGCCGATCGAGACCGTCGGCATCCAGGACGAAGTGGTGCCGGTAGCCGCTGATTATGCCCCGGAGGGGACGTACGCGCTCAAGGTCAAGGGCCAATCAATGATCGACGCCTTGATCGACGACGGCGACATCATCATCGTGCAGCCAGTGCAGACGGCTGAGAACGGCGAGATGGTAGTGGCCACGTTAACTGACGCCCTGGGCGCTAACCCAGAGGCGACGCTGAAGCGCTTCTACCGCGAGAAAGATCGCATCCGCCTGCAGCCCGCCAACAGCCAGATGGAGCCCATCTACGTGGACCCGGACCGGGTCCAGATCCAGGGCAAAGTCATGGCGGTACTGCGCAAGCTGTAATCTTCGCTTAGAGACCGCCCCGGCAGCTGGGCCAGGGGCCGTTTGTTGCTGGCTACTAGTGGGACGATTCCGAATTACCGTGGCAACGCCGGATTGGCCCAGGGCGACGC
>DAIUFO010000139.1:0-9373 GCA_036844545.1 Chloroflexota bacterium | reverse complement strand
GCCAGCACCGCGGCGAAGGCGTTGAACTGGGTGCCCGTGACGTCCTCGGACAGGTCCACCAATTCCACGCCGAAGCGGAGGTCGGGCTTGTCGGAGCCCCAGCGGCGCAGAGCCTCGTGGTAGGTGAAGCGCGGGAAGGGCTTGGCCATGAGCTTCCGCTCGGAGCAGCGCTCGGCGATCTCAACGTAGAGGCCCTCAACGGTTTCGATCACGTCCTGGCGGTCCACGAAGGACATCTCCAGGTCCAGCTGGGTAAACTCGGGCTGGCGGTCGCCGCGCAGGTCCTCGTCTCTGAAGCAGCGTGCGATCTGGTAGTAGCGGTCCATGCCGGCCACCATCAGGATCTGCTTTATCTGCTGCGGAGATTGGGGCAGCGCATAGAACTGGCCGGGATGGACGCGGCTCGGCACCAGGTAATCTCGCGCGCCTTCCATCGTCGCTTTGGTCAGGATGGGGGTTTCGATCTCGACGAAGCCGCGTTCGTCCAGATAGTCGCGCATGGTCTTGACGACCTGGTGGCGGACCTCGATGTTGTGCCGGAGGCGATCGCGGCGCAGGTCGAGGTAGCGATACTTGAGGCGCACGCTCTCGTCCACATCGACCTCGCGGTTGACCTCAAAGGGCAACGGCTTGGCGGCGTTGAGGAGCTCGATCTCCTTGGCGTGGACCTCGACGTCGCCGGTGGCCAGGTTGGGGTTCTCGCGGCCGGCCTCCCGCTTGAGGACCAGGCCGCGGACGGCCAAGACGAACTCCGAGCGGGCTTCGTTAGCGATGGCGTGCGCCTCGGGCGCGGCCTGGGGATCGACGACGACCTGGATCAGGCCGCCGCGGTCGCGCAGATCGATGAAGATAAGGCCGCCGTGGTCGCGCCGGCGGTGGACCCAACCCATGACGTTGACGGTCTGACCGGTGTCGGAAGCGCGCAGCTCACCGCAGCGATGCGTTCGTTTGAAGTTCATAGTGTGAGGCGTGAACCGACTCACTACTATTTTCCCATGCCGAAGACGCTGGCGCTCGACGTCGCTTTCCTGCCCGGAGAGGCCGCCAGCTTGGAGGGGCGGGTGGCGGTGGTGCTGGACGTACTGCGCGCCAGCTCCACGATAGTGACCTTGTTCGATCGCGGCGCGGAGTCGATCGGCCTGGCGGCCAGCGTGGAGGCGGCGCGCTCGGAGGCGCGACAGGTGCTCGGCCCACGGGTCCTGTGCGGCGAGGTGGGCGGGCTGCCGCCATACGGCTTCGACTACGGCAACTCGCCCAGCGAGTTCGCGGCATTGGACTTCAGCGGCAAGCACGTGGTCATGGCCACGACCAACGGCACGGCCGCCGTGCGGGCCTGCGCTTCTGCCTCAGTGGTCCTCATCGGCTGCCTGCTCAACGCGAACGCGGTCATCCGCGAGACGCTGGAGTTGCTGCGGGAGTCAGAGGGCGTGGTGCTGGTGTGCGCCGGCCGGCAGGGGCAGTTCGTGCTGGACGACGCCATCGCGGCGGGCTACCTGTGCCACATTTTCCTCAACGAGACCAAGGTCCGGGACCTGCCGGTGGCCCAAAGCAACTCGGCCAGCGCCGCCTACCGGCTGTACCGCTCGTACTCCAACCTCACGTCGGCGCTGAACGAGTCGGCCAGCGCGCAGGCCTTGTACCCGCTGCGTCTCAGCGCCGACGTCGGCTACTGCGCGCAGACGTCGATCACCAAGCGCGTGCCGCGGCTGGGCACGGTAGAGCGAGAAGGACTGTATTTGCTGTAGGAGCGGTCGATCGCGTGGAATACTGACAGGGATGTCGGCCCTTACCAGCAAAGCGCTGAAAGACCAGGCGGACATGCTCTATGAGCGCTATGGGAAGCCCCTGGAAACGGCATATCGAGGTCAGTATGTTGCCATCGCGCCGGACGGCCGCACCGTCGTGGCTCAAACTCACACGGACGCCGCGGATAGGGCGGTCAGCACGTTCGGACGCGGCAGCTTCATTTTCAAGATAGGAGAAAAGGCCGTCGGGCGATGGCGCTGAACCAGCGCGTCGTCAGTTCCCACTTTCCCTACCTGCCGCTTCAGCTGGAGATTCGCCAGGAGCTTCATGAACTGGAGGCTCTCCTTGACACGGGGTTCGACGGTTACGTTGCTATTAGCTGAGCAAGCTGCCGCCGCGCTGCCGCCGAGGTAGCGGGAGCTACACCGTGAACGCCTGAGGCTTTCTGCCAGTCCCAATCATGGGGACGTAGCGGTCCGAGGCTGACTTGCCCAGCAGAAGGGCGGCTACCTGGCGGCCGAGGCGGACGGCATAGTTGGTGCCGCGGTCTTCGGGATAGATGTGGGTAGTGTTGACCAGGTAGAGGTTGGGGATGGGCGTAGTGAACGAGGGCTGGAGCTGCTGGTAGCCGGTGGTGATGATGGGTTGGGCCTGCCTGTCGCGGAAGAGCCAGCTATGGCGGATCCAGGATGGGTCGAAGGCGGGGTTGACCTTGCGCAAATGAGGGACGTAGGCGGCCAGGAGATCGTCCTGGCTCATGGAGAACATGGGGTCGTCCGGCGGCATGTAGCGGCTGAGGTAGACGATGTGCTTGCCGCCGTAGCGTTCCGGGGGCATGAAGTTGGTGTGCTCGACGATGGCGGTGAAGGGCATGTCGGGAGCGCTGATGTTCATCCAGTAGATGGACGACAGCGGGCGCTCCAGGCTCAGCAGCAGGCAGGAGCCGCCCTCGTAGTGGATGCGCTGGAGCTGGCGCACGTACTCGTCCGGCAGGGACGGCACGAGGCGCAGGAAATCGCGGTTGTGGAGGGCCATCACGACTTTGTCGTAGGTGCGCTCTTCGCCTTGGGCTTGGACGGCGAGCTGGCCGCCGTCGACGTGCCGGACTTCCTGGATGGGGCACGCGGCGCGGATATCCACGCCTTGCTGGGTGAGCTGGGCTTGGAGGGCATCGATCAGGACCTGGAAGCTCAGGTTGAAGTAGCCGAGCCGCTCCTTGCCGGCGCTGCGCGAGGCGCCGCGCAGGGCGATCTTGCCCCAGAACCAGACCATAGACGCCTGGTGCGCGTAAGCGGAGAACTTGGCCTCGAGCATAGGGCCCCAAACCACGTCGAAGGCCTCGCGGCCAACGACCTTGCGCAGCCAGTCCCAGGCTGAGACGCCTTCGAAGAGCTGATAGCGGTTGAATTTCATGAGGAACAGCGCGGCCAGGGCGAAGCGCGCCTTGGCGGGCAAGCTAAGATGGGGAAAGGCGAGCAGGCTGGCGGGGGTGCCGAACTCGAACACCTGGCCGGCGTGGTACAGACCCATCCTGGGCTGGACCCACAGCAGCTTGTTGGCAATGGCGAGCTGGCCAGCGAGGTCGATCATGTCCAGGTCGGCCATGAACAGGTGGTGGTAGAAACGCTCCAGGCGAGCGCCCTCGACCTCAAAGGTGCCGGCCTGGCCGCCGAGGGCGGGGGCGGCCTCATACAGGGTGACCCGGTGCTGGCGCTTGCTCAGCTCATAGGCGGTAGTAAGGCCGGCGATGCCGCCGCCGACGACGGCGATGTTCAGTTATTTGGGTCCAGGAAAGACCGCTATCCGGCTGTTGTTGCTGTCGCTGACGACGATGTCGCCGTTGGGGGCCAGGGCCAGACCGGTGGGGGCGTTCAGGGACGAGGCGTCGGAGCCGATGCCGCCCCAGGCGGATTGGAGCTGGCCGTCGGGGGCGAACAGCAGCAGGCGGCCGTGGAGCGGATCGGTGGCCAGCACCTGGCCGGATGCGGTCACGGCAACGTTGGGCTCGCCGGTAGTGGTCTGGGCGGAGGGCCAGCTGCCGACGCTGATGAGGCTCTGGAACTGGCCGTCGGCACTCATCTTCTGGATGCGCCGGTTCCAGGTGTCGACCACGTACAGGTTGCCCTGCGCGTCGAAGGTGAGGCCCATCGGCTCCTCGAGCTGGAGAGGACCGTTGCCGCCGGTGCCCCAGGCGGCGACGAAGGTGCCGTCGGGCTTGAACTTCTGGATGCGCTTGTTGCCGGTATCGGTGACGTAGACGTTGCCGTCCGGACCGACAGCCAGATAGCGCGGGCCGAAGAACTTACCCGGCTGGCTCTGGCCAGTGGCATTGGCGTAGCTGCCGAACTTCAGCAGGAACTTGCCGTTAGGGTCGAACTCCTGGACGCGGTGGTTCCACAGGTCGGAGACCCAGACGTTGCCGGTCTTGTCAACGGCGATGCCCGAAGGCGAGTCGAACTGGCCGTCGCCCTGGCCCTTGCTGCCCCACTTGAGCAGGAACTTGCCGTTGGGGTCGAACTTCTGGATGCGGTTGTTGCCCTGGTCGGCCACGAAGACAGAGCCGTCAGCCGAGACGGCAATGCCGCGAGCGCCGGCCAGCTGGCCATCGCCGTTGCCTTGGGAGCCGAACTGCTTGATGCTGGCCAGCTTGGTGACCTTGTCCGCGAACGGATCCGGCCCCAGGACCGGCTGCGCGCCGGCGGCCGCCGGCGGAGGTGCGAAGCTGAGGTTGCTGGTGACCCCCGGCGCGACGTCCTTGCGGATCCAGAGCGTGAAGTCGTACTGGCCCAAGGGGGAAGGCGTCTCACGCAGCGTAAGCCAGTTCCAGAGGGTCTTGCGCATCACCGGGTCGGTGACGCTCTGGAAGACCTTAGGCAAGGTCAATTCCTTGTAGTCCTCGGGGAACCAAGATCGCAGATGGTAATGGTTGCCGGTGTAGTTGGTGAGCTGCGGCCGGTCCAGCCCGTCGTTCTCCGGGGAGGTGATGACCACCGGCTGATCGGGCGGCGTGGTGAGCGCGGCAGGCTGGTAAGCGACGTTCTTGTAGTCGCGCAGGTACCAGGCAAAGGGCCAAGTGGAGTTGTTGTCGACCAGGATCTTCAGGTCCTTGCCGCCGGTGAGCTGATCCGACAGCTGGTCAATCTGGGCGACCGCCATCTTCAGTTGCGGCGAGGTCTGGGTGTAGATGAGCAGGTCCTGGGGCACGTCGCCGCGCGCGTAGACCAGCGGCCAATCGGCGTGGACGGTGAACAGTGCCAGGAAGCCGCAAGCCACGGCAGCGGCCCAGCGCAGCTGATTCCACTGGCGCCAGGGGCGGCTGGCGAAGATCTCGCCCAGGAACAGCGCAGCCATCAGCAGCAGCGGCAGGGCCATCTGCAGCGTAAGCCAGGGCATCTTCTCGCCGGCCCAGGTGTAGATGATGAAGGCCAGGATGGACCAGTAGCCCAGGAAGGTGGCCCACAAGCGGCGCTGGCTCAGGCCGAGCACGGTGGCGCTGATGCCGAGCAGCAGCGCCGTGACGACCAGGATCGGCAATGTCAGCCGGCCGCCCTGGATGATGGCCAACCCCTGAGCCGCGACCACCACCAGCGCCAGGGCAGCCAGCCACCAGCGGCGGAAGATGAAGGCGCAGATGCCGACAATCCCGAACAGCACCGGGATCTGCTCGTAGGCGGGCAGCAGCAGGGCGTAGTAAAAGCCGGGCTGGCTGCCGCGGGCGACATTCTGTTGGCCCAGCCAGTACGTCAGCGACGAGGTGAAGGCGTCCTGCAGGCCATGGCGGTTGGTCAGGAAGGTGGTGAACAGCAGGATGATGATGACGGCAAAAATGGCCGCGCCCGTCACCCACGTTGCCTTGGTGACCGCGCGGAGGCCGCTTGTGACGGTGGCGCGGGCATCCTGCCCGCGCGCAGGCAGGATGCCTGCGCCACCCAAGAGTGGGATCCGCTCGGCGTTTTCCCAGAGCAGAACCAGGATCAGGAAGCTGCCGAAGATGAAGAGCGTGATGAAGGTTGTTTCTTTGGTGGCGAAGGCCAGGGCGGTGGCGGCGAACAGCAGGTAGATGAACCGTGGCTTGCGTGACGCCAGGTAGCCGAACATGCCCACGACCATCAAGTAACTGAAGAAGGTGACGTAGATGTCCTCGCGGGCGAAGCGCGAGAAATACAGGAACGAGGGCGAGATGGTGAGCAGGGCGGCGGCAAGGAAGGCGCCGAGCTTGCCCATATAGGGACGCAGCCACCAGCTGGCGAGGACGATGCCGGTGCCGCACACCACGGCGGTGAGCCGGGAGGCGACGTCGCTCGGCCCGAACAGGAAGTCCATGAGGGCGATGGCATGAAACTGGAACGGCCCGTGGAGCATGGGATCGTAGTGATAGCCGCCGCCATTGAACAGCGTCCAGCCGTAGAAGGCGTGCATGCTCTCATCGTGATGCATCGCCCGCTTGCCAACGTCCCAGATGCGCATCACGAAGGCGATGCCCACCAGGCCTATCCAGGCCCACTGCTCGACGGTCAGCGACGCCAGCCGCGGCGGTCGTTGGAAGGGGTCGAACGGTTCCGGCTCGAGCCGCTCTGCCGGCTCGGCTACCGCTGCGCTTGGCGGGCGATCAACTGTTGTTGCCACTCGTTACTCCCACGTCATAGAGGGTAGTGCCGTCCTGATCGAAAACGACCTTGCCCAGCTTTTGAAACACGCTGTAGTCCCGGTTGCCATATTTCTGGCGCTCCAGGCCACCCACCACGACATACGATACGTTGTATTGCGCCAGCAGGTTCTTAATGGTGCTCTCATCGGTGGCGGTGTAGAGCGCGGTGAGGTCGGCGATGCGCTTGGGCTGCTCCTTCCAGACGCCGCGCCACTGCAGCTCGTGCCCAGCCCAACCAAGGATGCTCGCCAGGCCGGTGTAGGTGGACACGCGGCCAAACTGGCTGTACTCGTCGCCGGTGGCCTCGGCCACGACAACATCGCTCCGGACCCGGCCATTGAGCCAATCGATGGCGCGCAGGTCGCCCGGGGCAACGCCGCTCAAGAACGCGCTGCCGTCGAGCGTCCATTTGGGCTTGAGCTCATTGGCTTTGGTGTAGAAAGAGGCCACTGGATACAGCGAGGCGGCGGCGCACAGCAAGCCGACGCCACCGATCCAGCCGAAGTGTAGCGAGGGGTGGCGGAGGCGCGGAGAAATCTGGGCCACCCCATAGGCGCCGGCGATGGCCAGGAACAGCCAGACCTCGTAATAGAACTTGAAGATGGTGTTCATGCGGTTGCCGAAGGTGTCCTTCAGGAACACCACCTCGCAGACGGCGATGAGACCGAAGCCAGCGGCCACGAGGCCCAGGGCAAACGCTTGCTCCGGCTGCCACTTGCGCTCCTTCAACCGCAAGTAGAGGTGCCAAACGGCGGCCGCCGCCAGAGCCAGCATCAGCGCCAGCAGCCATTTTCGGGTGACGCCCAGCACCAGCGCGCCGCCCAGCGCCAGGCTGAGCGCGGCCCAACGGGGCAGCCTCACCAGCGCGGCCATGAGCGCCAGCGCCAGCAGGAAGCCGAAGGCCCACATGCCCAAGAACTCTGCCGGCGCCGTTTGCGCCGGCTCGAGCTGGATGCCGCCGGCCTGGGACTGGAAACCGACGTAGAAGGGCACGTAAGCTGCCAGGCTTGCCGCCGCTGTCCAGGCAGGGACTCGCCAGTCGAACCAGTGGGGTTCCCTCACCCTAGCCCTCTCCCGCTGCGGCGGGCGAGGGGACTCCACGTACTGCCGCAGCACGATGGCCGCCAGGATGATGGCCAGGTAGGCGGGGAGGTCCCAGGTGTTGGTGAAGCCGAGGGCGCCGACGGAGATCGGAACCAGGAGCAGCGGCAGCCAGTCGGAGCGGGCCCAGCGCATGGGGTCGGGGCGCTTGAGGATGGCCAGCGCGACCGCCAGGGCGAAGACCGCCAGGGGCAGCACCATCACGTGCGGGTGCAGGTCGCCCAGCATGAAGCTAAACTGCGGGAACTCGTCGATGCACTCCTGGCCGCAGCCGCTGTGGAGCACGCGCGAGCTGGGCCACCACCACCAGAACTGCTGAGACGCCAGCGTGCCGGCGCGCAGCACCCGCAGGAAGCCATCCGGATTGCTGGCCAGCAAGGTCAGGAAGGCGCCCAGCAGCCCAAAGCGCAGCCGGCCGGTGAGGTTGTACAGCAGCGCCGACACACCCAGCGCGGTGAGGCCGAACACGGAAGCCAGCGCCAGGTTGAAGCCAATTGCCGGCATGACGCCGCTGAGCTTGATCATCAGCGCCACCAGGTAGTAGCCGAAGTAGTAGTAGCTGATGTTGAAGCCGGACATCCAGGGGTCTTTGGGCGGGAACTGGCCGGAGCGCAGGATGCCGTTGATCAGGGCGAAGTCCATGGGCTTCTCGGTGCCGGCGATGTCGGGATTGAAGCCGCGGAACCAGGCCAGGAACAGGAAGCCGGCCAGGAAGATCAGCTCGTAGCTGAGCAGCAGCCGGCGTTTGCTGGCCAGGAAGACTTTGAGGTCCGGCCAGTCCCTGCGCACCAGCCACGCGCTGCCGCCGGCCAGCAGGACCATCACAGCGATCACTGTCGCTCGCCTGAAGTCCAGGAACTGCAGCTCCTCGACGAGCCAGCTGAGGTAGCCCACCAGCAGCAGACCGGCGATCTTGCTGAAACCCAGGCCGCGGTCGGGCAGGCCGCGGAAGAACAGGAAGCAGATGGGGATGGCGACAGCGCCCAGCACCTCTGCCACCAGCCACCACGCGACTATGCTGCCCATGTGCTGGCTACTACGTTAACGGGCGCGGCCGGGATGCCGGAAGAAGCTCCTACTCCCTGGCCGCTTCGCCCGCCGCGTTTCGGCCGGCTATCTGGCCGCCGATGAAGCACTCCGAGTTGTTGCCGGCCAGCATGTAGAGGTGGCCAAACAAGGAGCCGATCTCGCCCGCCTTGTAGAGGCGGGGGATCGGCTGGCCGCGGGAATCGAGCACCTGCTGGCGGGCGTTGTGCCTGAGCCCGCCCTGGGTGTTGGTGATGATCGGCCAGGCGGCGATGGCAAAGAACGGCGGCGTGGCGATCGGCATCATGGTGCCGGCGGGGCGCCGGAAATCGCGATCGATACCAAGGCCGCCGTTGGCGTTCCAGCGTTCGACCGTCTCGCACAGCGATTGCTCCTCGATGCCAAGCTGGCGGGCGAGCTGAGGCAAGGTCGCGGCGCGGACGATGTAGCCCTTTTCGACCTCGGCCAGGTTGTCGTCGCTCCAGTCGTAGCTGGCGCTGTCGTCGGTGGCTATGGGCTTGGCGACTGGTCCCAGGGCGCGGCCGTGGTCGTCGAACACGAGATAGCAGGGCACGCGAGGGTAGTCCTGGATGTCGGGGTCGTAGTACTCCAGCGCCCGGATCGGCGTGTCCTGCGGCGCGGGCGGGTACTCGTCCATGAAGCGCTGGCCAAAGCGGTCGACGGCGATCCAGGGCATCGGCCGGTTGTCGTCGCGAAAGCCGGTGAAGTCGTGGCGGAAGGCCACCGGCGAGCCCGGCACTCGGAAGCCGTAGCCGCCGTGCAGGAGCCACATGTGCCACAGCGCGGCGCCGAGCTTCTGGGCCATGACGATGCCGTCGCCGGTGTTGCCCA
>DAIUFO010000138.1:0-9450 GCA_036844545.1 Chloroflexota bacterium | reverse complement strand
AAGCTGTTCTCGAACACATGGGTCAGCGAGGCCTGCGTTTCGGGCAAGTTGTAGAGCGTGTGGCGGATGTCGATCAGCTCCTCGGTGACCCGGTCGGGGCTGGCCATGAGCCATTCGAGCCGCTTTCCGACGGTTTCACGGTTGGGGTCGCGAATGGCCGCCAGCGAGCGCTCACGCAGCAGGTTGACGCCCGTCTCCGGGTGCTCGTCCACGGTGCCCGGCTTCCAGTGGATCCCGGCAGCTGTGTTGAGGACGATCTTGTTGAGCCGCTCGGCGTGGTGCAGCGCCAGCCATAAGGTCACCCAGCCGCCGAGCGACTCGCCTTCTACATGGGCCCGCTCGACGCCCAGGGAATCGAGCAGGTCAACCACCTGCTTGGCATAGGTCGGCACCATCTCGGTGGTGTATGGCGGCTTACTGGACAAGCCGTGCCAGATCAGGTCGATGGCCACCACGTGGAAATGCTGGCCCAGCCGCTTGATGTTGCGGCTATAGGCCTCTGCATGTCCGCCCACGCCATGGATCAGAACGAGGGTATCGCCGCTGCCGGCCTCAATGGTGCGCGTCCGATACTCCTTGCCCCGGTAACGGACTTCACTCCCCAGGAGGTCAACCCAAACTGAGTTCATGCTTGCTCCTTATGCGCGAAGAGGCTTTACCGCGAGCATGCTAGCACGATCCGGACGAGATAGCTGCTGCTGGCCAATGCCAACACCTCGCCCGAGCAAGCGTGCGGTCAGAGCCGCGCCGGTCGTGATTACCACCACCAGCACACTGGTATCAGCAACCCCAGACAAAGCATTCAACCTTCCTGTTCATTAGGCTTCGCCGAGCCGCAGCAGCGTGCCGCGGGCCAAAGCCAGGCAGCCGGTCAGGACAAGCACCAGCATGATGGCCATGGCGGAGGCGACCGACAGGTCAGGCCGAGACCACACTTGCCAGATTAGGGAGGACATCAGCACGTTGCCGGTGGTGGCCAGCATCACTGGGAAGGTGAAGTCTCGCATGCTGTGCGCGGCCACCCATATCCAGCCATTGGCCGCCGCGGGCAAGAGCAGCGGCAAGACCACACGCCATTGCGTTTTCCACCAGCCGGCGCCGCTCATAACGGCCGCTTCCTCCAGCTCGAGCTGCAGCTGCAGCATAGCCGCGGACATCGTCCGCGAGCCGTACGCCAGGAAGGCAATGAGCTGTCCCAGAGCAATGGCCCACACCGTCCCATAGAGCGGGGTCCGCACCGAGAACAGCATCACCGCCAGCGCAATCACCACCGCTGGGATGGCCGCCGGCAGGAACGCGATAGCCTCCAGCGAGCGCCCGGCTCGTGAGCGCGCCCGCAGCGACACAATCGCCACCAAGCTTGACAGCGCAATCGTCGCCGTGGCGGTCACCAGCACCACGATGACGGTATTGACCGCCGCCTGGCCAACCCCAGCCGTCCGCAGCGCCGTGGCATACGACTGCAGGGACAGCAGCCGCACGGCCGCGGGCGATGGGGGCTGGTAGCTGGGCAGGAAGCTGGCCCACAGCAGGATGCCGAGCGGCAGGACCAGCGCCAGCGCGAAGTACAGGGAAATTGCCACGAGGGCGGGACCGGCCCATTTGCCAAGTCTCATACGCTTGGGGCGGAAGCCCTTGCCGGTGACGGTCCGATAGGCCTCCGTCCGCCGCGTGGCCCTCATGTACGCTGCCAACAGGCCCGCGGCGACGATCAGCGTCAAGCAGCCGTACGCCGAGGCCAGCCCGTACTCCGGCAGACCTGGGTTGGGACGAGCTAGGAGGTACACGCGGATGCTCAGCACCATGACGTTGCCCGGCAAGCCAATCGCTAACGGCACTTCGAAGTACTGGATGAGAACGACCGTCAGGTACAGCACTACCGAGAGCAGTCCCGGGGAGAGCAGCGGCGCGATGATCCGTCCTAAGATGGTGCGCCAAGACGCGCCCGCTGCCGCGGCGGCTTCCTCGAGTGAGGCGTCCAAGCGTCGAAGCAAGCCCGAAATCATCAGGAAGATGCTCGGTGCCACTGCGAGGCCGGTCACGAAGATCATGCCCATCAAGCTGTAGATGTCGAACGGTCCGGTGGCTGAACCGAGGCCAAGAGCACCGCGCAGCCATAGATTGATGGCCCCGCTGCGCGGCGACGCCAGCAGCAGCCAACCGAAAGCCACCAGCGCACCGGGCATGCCCATTACCAGCACCATCAGCGTCCGAATGACGTTTCTGCCGGGCACGTCGGTTCGCTCCACCAGCCAGGCAGCGAGAAAGGCCAGGCACAGGCCGAGCACGATAGTACCGGCCGCGTACAGGCAGGTCCTGGCCAGAAGTTGGTAGGTGATGGCGCCACCGAACACTTCTCGCAGGTTGACCAGCGTCAGCGGTACGGAATCGAACGGCAGCGCAGTACTGCGCTTCAACGCGCTGAGGACCAGCACCAGCAGCGGCAGGCCGACCAGCGCCAGCATGATGGCGCCCAGCACCGCCACCAGGCCGCCGTCCCGCGAACGGCTGATCAGGCTCTGGCCAGTGGGAAGGGGACTAGCGAGCGCCGGTGAAGATCTCACCGACACGCTTCAAGAAATCGGCCGAGGTCTTCATGTCCTCGCGTGAGCGGATGGTGGCGATCTTGGGGTTCGGCTGCTGCGAGTAGACCGCTTGCTGCGTTGGCGATCCTTGCTTGCTTAGCCGGCCATTGGACTCCTCGGCTTCGAGGATGTCCACCCCTTCCACGGTCATCCAGGCAGCGTACAGCTGCGACGCGTTGGGGTGCGCCGGCTGTGCCGGGACGAAGGCCATCAAGGGATTGAGCGGCACGTAGTCGAACACCACCGCCTCCACGGGCCGGCCCTTTTTCTTCTGCAGGAAGGTGTCGGCAATGCTGCCCAGGCCCAGCGGGGCATCACCGCGAGCCACAGCGTCCGAAACGGCCACGGCACCCTGCTGCTTCAGCGGCTGCTGGCCGTTGACCGCCCGCACCAGCTTCTCGGTCTTGTCTGCGCCCCAATCGGGATGCAGCATCAGGTAGTTGAAGGGATAGCCGCGAACGTCGACGGCCAGCTTGCCCTTGAAGGCCGGCTGGGCCAGGTCGTCCCACTTCTTAGGCAGCTGGTCCTTGGTGATCTGCGACGTGTTGTACAACACAACGTACACGACGTCCCAATAGCCAAGGGCGGCTCCGCGAAGCTCGGGCACGCCCACCGCCTCGACAGCATCCTTGATGCCCGGCAGCTGCGCGCCAAAGAGGGCTTGCCAGTCGCGCTTTGCGGCCAGGTTCTGGTCCAGCAGGTTGGAGGCGATGTCCAGGCTCGGCTGGAGCATGTCGCCATCGTGGCGGCCGGCCTGGTTTTCGGCAATGAGCCGCGAGGCTGCCTCACCCGCGGTGAGGCTGACATGCTGCACGTTGATGCTCGTGCCGAAGCGCTTATTGAACGCTTCCTGCAGCTTCTGCATAGTCGTATCAACATTGGGCGAGCCCGTCCACAGGTTGACCTGGCCCTCCCGCTTGGCGGCTTCCAGGAGCTGATCGAACGATCCTGCTGCCTCGGGCTTGCCGCTCACCGCGGGCGAGGCAGCCGAGCTACCCGGAGCAGTGGCTCCGCCGCATGCTTCCAGCAAGCCGCCCGCTGCAAAGACACCCAAAGTGGCACTCGCCGCCGCAAGGAAATGCCGTCGCGTCAAGAAGCCATGGCTCCCAGTCCTATGCACGTCACAATGCTACCCTGCGCAAGTTTCGAGCAAAGGTACCACCCGCCCGCCGCGGCGGGCCACCGATCTAGAAAAACAGCGTCAGGTTTTTGGCCAGCAGCACGCTCTGATCGAGCAGGATGTCACGCGAGGCGATCTTCCACTGGCCATCCACGCGCCGCAGCAGGTCACGTCGACGGCCGACGAAGAAGTCGGTTTCGTCGTCCTGCCGATTGCGGTAGACCAGGAAGCGGCAGGTCACGGCTACCTCGTCCTGGCGCACCTCGGCCAGGCGGATATTGGACACCATGTGGCTCACCCGGGAGACGGGCTCTTCGGCCCAATGCACGCCCGTGTTCAGTTGCTGGACGCGCTTGCGCAAAGTAGTCTTATCTTCGTCGAACCAGCACACATCCTGGCCGGGCCGAGTGCTTTCGTCCGACCAGTGGCCGTAGCCGATGTTGCGGCGAATCGGCATGGCATAGCGCACGTCCTCGGTGAGCAGCTCCAGCCAGTCGTCGTAACGGCGCTCGTCCAGCAGCTCCGCCTCCGCGTACAGGAAATCCCCGATCTCCTCTTTCAAGAGAAGCCGCTCGAGAGTCCGGTCCTGGACCGCGGTCATGCCGGCAGGTCGCTCCAGCTCTTGGCATCCATCAGCGCCACCCAGCGGCGCAGCAACGTCCGGGCGTTCTCTTCGCTGATCCAAAAGCTGGAGTCCACCGCGCCACGCAGGCCTTCCACCGGCACTGCGTAGCCCAAGCCCATCTCGTAGTTGTAGGGGTAACGCCGCGCAATTACGCCATTGCTCGCCTCTGAGGCGTATGACCAGTTCTCCATGTCGTCCTGCTCGGTCATACCGGACGGGCCGGAGTAGCGCATGTAGTAGTGCCGCAGCAGGTCCTTGACCTCGGCTGGCGCATCCTTGTCCACAAGGTACCAGCGCCACTCCTCGGTGGCCATCGGCCCGCGCGGATGGGACACCAAGATGGTCCGCGGATAGTGGCAGTGGAACGACGCGTTGGGGAAGACGTTCCCGCCGTTGCCCTGCGGCTGCAGCTGGCCCTGCCGGCGTCGCTGGCGCTCCTGATACAGGTGCTGGAAGTAGTCGTTGATGACCGGATCGTTGAAGCTCGGCACCCGGTCATCGTGTGCAGTGGACAGCCCGCCGCGAACGGCATGACCCAGCTGAGGAAAGGAGATAACGCCCTGACGCTTGGCGTCATTGCTGCCGGCGATGCCCACACCTCGCCGCCGGCCGTGGCGGTCCTGGTTCTCCGAATCGCCAAAGGCGATGCCCACCGCCTCCACGGACCTGTGCGTCGGGGCGCCATGGTGGAAGTCCCCCGCGAAATTCTCCGCGGCGAACTTCCAGTTGCTCTTGAGCCGCCACTTCTGGACGCCCATCAGCACCTCCGACCCACCCTCGCGGCCGTCGCGGCAATCCAGCAGCAAGTCCAGCCACAACTTCATGTCGCCCATGTAGTCCTCGAACGACGGCGCCGCCGAGTCCCAGGTGGCCCAGATGGAGCCCTTGTAGTTGGCCATCTGGGCCACCTCAATCAGTCCCCATTGGCTCTTGTCGAGCTTGCCATGGTAGGCGTCCTCGTAGTACGGCACGCCTGAGAGCCCGCCCGGCACCTCGACCACACGCCCATCAATCGAGTAGGTCCAGCCATGATAGGGGCAGGTGAACACGCGTGTGTTGCCCTCGTCGTAGCGGCAAACCTTCATGCCCCGGTGCCGGCATGTGTTCAGCAGCACGTGGACGCTGCCTTGCATGTCGCGAGTCAGGATGACCGACTCCTCCCCCATGCGGGACACGAAGTAGTCGCCCGGCTTGGGTACCTGGCTCTCGTGGCCCACGAACAGCCAGCAGCGTGCGAAGACTTGCTCCTGCTCGCGCTCGTAGATGTCCCGGTCCACGAAAATATCGCGGCTCACGATGCCGTTTTGCAGGTCCACGAGCTCCGCCATCGAGCCGAATCGCATGACCCCAGTGTAATCAGAAGAAGATGGACAGCGTCCGCGGCAGCACGGTTTGGGCCAGCACGATCGTGCGTCGGGCGATCTTCCAATCGCCGTCCACGCGCCGCAGCACGTCGTCACGCTTACCCGTGAACTGGCTTTCGTGCGTCCCGTGGCGGACTTGGACCACCAAACAGTTGGACCGGACGGCGACTTCGTTCGGGTTCTCTGTGGCATCCACCAGCACATTGGTGATGAATCGGCGCGTCACCGATGGCGGCAGTTCGACATGGCGCAGGCCCGTGTCGAGCTGCCGTACTCGCATCCAGAGCGCGTGCTTGTCCTCGTCGAAATAGCCGAGGTAGAGGTCGTCCTCGGCGAACGATGGCTTGCCTTGGAGGCTTTCGGACGTGGGCATCACATAGCGAATGTCGTCGGTGAACAGGTCCAGCCAATCATGGAAGCGCTGCTCGTCCAGCAGCCAGGCCTCCTGGTACAGGAACCGCTCGATCTCCCGCTCCAGCCCGCTATCCACGCTGGCTAGTCCTCGGACGCCATCAACTTCGACCAATAACGATAGAACTGCCGCTGCTGGGCCTCCCAGATGTGCGGGCCGACGAGTCCCGGCAGATCATCCAGATCGATGCCGCGACTCCGAAACTTGTCACGGAAGCGATGGTTCTCGTCGTGGCCCAACGCCATGGCGTAGTGGAACGGCCGCTCGGTGGCGGTGTGGCCCAGCAGGTTGTCGGTCGATCGCTCGAAGTTCTCGGAGTCGTCGGTGGCGATCAGGCCGGCGGCGGCTTGCCCGCGCATCATGTTGGTGACGGCCATTCGCTTCACCACCTTGGGCGCATCGCGCTCGACCGTACACCACTGCCAGCATTCGGTCAGCAGCGGCTGCTTAGGCTGCCACATGATAAGCCCCTGTGCCTGGAAGGCGCTGGTCGAGCTGATGATGCAGAAGTTGGGAAAGACGTTGGCGTTGGCAAACTTCCAGACCTTGACCGGGTCGTCCTTTATGAAATCCGCCATGCGCGCGTAACGGTCCTTCACCCAATCGACCACCTCGGGGCCAAGTGCCTGCGCTTGGGCCAGGTCGCGCTGCTGCTGCTCTGCCCCGTCGCCGATGCCAATCGAGCCGATGCCGTGCGGCACGCCCGCGCCGTAACCAAGCGCCACTGTCACTGTCTCGTCCAGATCGATGCCGCCGCGGTAGGACTTGGTGTCTTCAGCCAGCACTTTGAAGTACGAGGCGTGGGTAGTTGGCACGTGGTAGTCGTCGCCGGCGAAATTGTCCGACAGCAGCTTCCAGTTGGAGGGCATGTCATACCGCTGCAGCCCACCCACCACCTCCATTCCGCCCAAGAGCTCACGGACCAGCAGCCGGTCGAAGTACCAGCGGACATCGCCCAGGTAATCGTCCAGCGGCATCGCGCCGGCGTCCCAGCAGGCGAAGATCATGCCGCCATAGGCAGCCACCCGTGGAACCTCCACCAAGCCCCAGTTTTCGCGGTCCAGCTCGCCCAGATAGCCCTCCTCGAAGTACGGGACACCGACGATCTTGCCTTCAGTGTTGTACTGCCAGCCGTGGAAGGTGCAGGTGAACGTCCGCGCATTTCCCCGGTCGTGTAAGCACACCTTGTTGCCCCGGTGCAGGCACTTGTTGAGGAACACCCGCGGCTTGCCATTGAGGTCGCGCAGCATGATGACCTGGTCGGTGCCCATGAAGGTCGTCAGGTAGTCCCCATTGTTGGGAACGGTGGTTTCGTGCCCGACGAACAGCCAGCACCGCCGGAACACTCGCTCCAGCTCGCGGCGATAGACCTCCTCATCCACGAACACGTGGTTGTCTACCAGCCCGTGCTCCCAATCGACACTGGATCGAACCTCGATCATGATCGTGCTCCCGAGTACTTAGTGCCAACCAGTGTACTCGCGCCGGCAAGCGCGTTCGTGTAGACTGCCTGCAATCTTTTTCATTGAGAGGCGAGGAAGCTCATGCGCATTCGTGGTCTAGCCACGCTCCTACCGGCGATCCTGCTTGTGGCCTGCGGCTCTACCGCCGCCCCGGCGGCAACTGGCAGCGCGGCGCCTTCGGCGAGCCCTAAGGCAGCGGCATCTACTCCGCCGAGCGCGGCGGCCAGCGCGTCAGCCAAACCAGCGGCCAGCGCTGCTGCGCCGGCGCAAGCGTCTCCATCGGCTCCGGCTCGACCGAAAACGCAGCCCAACCCCAGCCAATGGACGGCGTTGAAAGAGGGTGCCAAAAAAGAGGGCAAGGTCACCATCGTCGGCCCCGGCTTCCCAGGGCTTCGCCAAGGTATCACCGATGGCTTCCAAAAGGCCTATGGCGTATCCGTCGAGTATCTTGGGCTGGCGCCTGGTGAGGGTCAAGTTCGGATCGAGCGCGAGGCCCAAGCTAACCGCCCCAGCATCGATGCCTACATTGCCGGTTCCCCTACCTGCTGGGCACTGGCCGAAGCGGGCTTCATCGAGGACTTGTCCGGCCAGATCGTCGACCCCGACCTGTACCAGCCAGGCATATTCCGCGACGGCGCGCCACGGATTCTTCGACCCAGTCCCAAGATGCCGCCCAATTTCGCCTGTGGCATCCAAGGCGCGGACTGGATCATGACCGACCTATTCGTCAACTCCAAGATCATCCCGACCAGCGCCATCAAATCCTGGAAGGACCTGCTGAAGCCCGAGTACAAGGGCAAGATCACCTCGCACGATCCGCGCGTGCCTGGGGCTGGCGGGGCCACGCTGGCCTACATTTACGGCCTCTTCGGCGAGAGTTTCGCCAAGGACCTCTACGGCGGCCAGCAGGTCGCTTTCAACGCCGACTATCAACAGCTGGCTAATTCCGTGGGTCAGGGCGCCTACCCCATCGGCATGTCTCTGGTGCAGACCACCACCGAGCCGCTGCGCAAGGCAGGCATTCCCTTGGAGCGGGTGTTTCCCGAGGACGGTCCGGGCACCACGCTCGGTGGCTTCAGTGTCGTCGTGAAAGTCAAGAACAGTCCGCATCCCAACGCCGGTGCTGTCTTCCTGAACTGGTTCCTTTCCAAGGACGCACAGGAGATGTACGAAGGCGCAATGATGGAGACGAGCCTCCGAACTGACGTGTCCCACAAGGTGCCGGAGTACGTCATCCCTAAGCCCGGTGTCCGCTACGTCGATGGCTACGACCCGGACTTTCATTTCGGCACGCGCGTGCCGGCCGAAGCGAAGGTGAAGGAGTGGTTCCCGCGTTAGTAGTCAGTCTGAGAACATGAGGTGCGACCAGTAGCGGTAGAACTGCCGCTGGTTCACCTCTGAGATCTCGGGGCCGATAAGACCCGGCAGCCCGGCCATGTGCGGGTCATCGTGTCCCGCGTACGACGTTTCCTTACCGAGGCTCATCGAGTAGTCGAACGGCACTTGCCGAGCCACCCGCGTGCTGGTGTTGTCCCGAGTCCGTTCAAAGTTCTCGTAATCGTCGGGCGCGATCAGTCCGGCCGCGGCTTGTGTCTGCATCATGTTGCGGACCGCCGCCTCTTTGATGGAACGCGGCGCATCCCTTTCGACCGCGCACCATTGCCAGACTTCTGTCGAGAGGGGCCCGCGCGGGTGCCACAGGATGAACGCTCGAGCCTCGAATGCCGGCGCGATGGTGATCGTCGAGAAGTTCGGGAAGATGTTGCCATTCACGAACTGGTAGGGATGGTTGGCGACGTCGCGCTGGCTTTCCTGCATGCGCGCCCAGCGCTCTGTGACCCATTCAACCGCGTCTGCCCCGAGCTGGCCGGCATGCTCGAG
>DAIUFO010000137.1:0-9468 GCA_036844545.1 Chloroflexota bacterium | reverse complement strand
CACAGCGCGGCGCCGAGCTTCTGGGCCATGACGATGCCGTCGCCGGTGTTGCCCAGCGAGCTCATGGCCATGGCGTTCGGGAGGGGCAGATAGTGCTTGAGCATGGCTTCGTTGTGCTCGAAACCGCCGGAGCAGAGGACGACGGCGCGCCGTGCCCGCACGTTGACCTGATGGCCTTCGACCTCGGCCACCACGCCGAGGACCGCGCCATCCGGGCCGGCGATCAAATCCCGGATCGGCGAGCTGTAACGGACCGCGATGCCTTGCCGGCGATTCACGTGCTCGGCCAGCACCCAGAACAGCGTGCCGCCGGCGCGGATGCCGGTGGCCCAGGGAAAACCCTTGTAGCGCTCGTTGCGGCTGACGTGGACGGCCAGGATCTGGTCGGAGCCGGGGAACGGATAGGTGCCGCCGCGGCGGTCCACCACGGTTTCGAAGCCGGCTTCGCCGGCCAATTTGGCCAGCAAGCCCGGCAGCTCCACCATGCCCTGGGCGAAGGCTTCCAGCACTTCGATGTCGGTGGCGCCGGCGCAGGTCCGCTCGAGGTAGGCCAGCGTTTCCTTGTAGTCCTGGCCGGCTGCGCACGACCCGCCCGACAGGATGGAGTTGCCGCCAAAGTGGGCCGTCTTCTCGAACAGACCCACGGAAGCGCCCTCGTCGTGCGCGGCAATCGCCGCCATGCCGCCGGCGAAGCCGTAGCCGGCGACGACGACGTCGTACTCGAGGTCCCAGCTCAGCGCCATCTACTTCTTGTCCAGGCCGCGCCTTACCGCGTCGTCCACATACGACGAGTCGAGCATGGAGCTGATGGTAAAGCCGCCAGGCTGGCTCTTTTCCTTGGACAACTGCTCCAAGGCGTTCTGAAACTGCTCCGGCCGCGGCAAGGGGACAGATTGGATGACCTGGCCGGCGTAGTAGTCGTAGGCCTGCGCCATGGCCTCGGTGTCCGTGGACTTGTAGTACTTGCTCAGGATGTCGACGGCAAGGCTCTTGTCGCGCTTCATCCGCGAAATGGCCTGCACGACGGAGTCCACCACCTTCTGAGTGACGTCCTTATGGCTGCTGGCCCAGGAGCGGTTGACGGCGATGACGGTGTTGGCGTTGGGCAAGCCCAGGCTGGCCAGATCGAGCAGCGTGTGGAAGCCCTGGCGTTCCAGGATGGTGCTGTCCGGTGGCTGCGTGACGGAGGCTTGGATGGAGCCGGCCTGCAGCGCCGCCGTCCGGTTCGGGCCTGAGCCCACCTGGATGACGCTGACGTCTTTGCCCGGCACGAGGCCAGTCTTGGCCAGGACCCAGCCTGGTGCCGATGTCCGAGGAGGAGCCCACCTGGGCGATACCGATGGTCTTGCCCTGAGATCCTCCACCGTTTTGATGCTCGACGCGACGGTGAACTTGTAGGGGAACACCGGCGAGGGCGTGGCCAGCACGCTCAGGTCGGCCCCGCTCAGCACCGCGGCGAGCACCTCGGAACCACCAACGGCGGCGGCCTGGGTCTGATTGGCGATGAGCGCCGCCACGCCGGTGTTGCTGGCGATGAACTGCGGGTCGACGTCAAGCCCATTGCTCTGGAAGATGCCCGCCTCTTGCGCGAGCCAGACGGGCAGGTCGTCCGGCGAGACCGTGCTGTAGGAGAAGACGATCTTGGTGGGCGTGGAGCCGCCGCAGCCGGCCAGCACCAGACCGAGCAGGAACAACAGCGGAGCGAGCTTCCGGCGACGCGACATCTAGGGGATTATCGGCGGTCGGGGACTGTACCCTTAAGCACGGTGGCGGTCCCCACGTTCGCCTTCAATGACGACCTGGTCAGCGCGCAGACGCGGCATGCGCTGGAGCAGCTGCGGACCATCAGCAACATCAGCCGGGCGATCAACTCGTCGCTGCAGTCGCGCGACGTGCTGGCCCAGATCGTGTTCTCGGCGGCTGAGCTGCTCGACGCGCAGTTGAGCTGGCTGGGTGAGTTCGAGGGCGACTCCACCCGCTACCAGTTTTCGGCCGGCTACACCCGCGGCGGCAAGCCCGGCGTGGGCGAGGAGCTGGGGCCCGAGTTCACGGGCTGGTTCGAGCTGGGCCACGGGCCGGTGGGCAGGCGGCTGCGCGAAGGCCAGCCGGTGCAGCTGACCGACGTGGCCGAGGACCTGGCTCGGGCGCCGGGGCCGCCGTTCGCCCATCGCGCTTGGTCGATGCGGACCACGCTTAGCGCGCGCGGCATCGGCAGCGCGCTGGTGGTGCCGATGCTGCGGCACGACCGGCTGCTGGGCTTCCTGGGGGTGGGCTCGTCGCAGCCGCGCAGCTTCAGCTCACAGGAGATGTCGCTTCTGACCACCCTGGCCGACCATTCGATCAGCGCCATCGAGAACGCTCGTCTGTACCAGGCCGAGCACGATCGCGAGCTGGAAGCCTTCAAGGTGCTGGAGGTGACGCGCGCGGTCAGCTCGTCGCTGGTGCTGGACGACGTGTTGGAGGAGGCCGCCAACGGCATCGCCAACACGGTGGGCATCCCCAACTGCGCCCTGTACCTGTACAACGCCGACGACCGCGTGATGCTGGGGCGGCACGCTGTGGGGCGGGTGCCAGGTAAGCTGGGGCTCGACGCCTTTCGAGACCTGAGCGTGGCGGTGGACGACGATCCCTTCCTGCACGAGATCGTCGACAAGCGCCGGCCCATCGCCGTGTTCGACGTCAATCACGACGCTCGCTGCAATCCCACGCTGCGCAGCGTGGCGGGCAGCAAGTCGGTGCTGGGCGTGCCGCTCATTGCCGGCGGCGAGATGGTGGGCACGGCCGTGATCGCGACGTTCAAACGGACCTACGAGTTCAAGCAGCCGCAGGTGACGCTGGCCATGAGCCTGGCCCACTCGGTCGCGCTGGCCATCGAGAACGCGCTGCTGCACGAGCGCACGCGCTCGGCCACGGTGGCCGAGGAGCGCAACCGCCTAGCGCGGGAGATCCACGACACCCTGGCGCAAGGCTTCACCGGGATCATCCTGCAGCTGGAGGCGGCCGAGCAGGTGCTGGCCAGGGAGCCACCGGCCGCGCTGGAGCACATCGACAAGGCCCGCGCGCTGGCTCGGGAGAGCCTGCAGGAGGCGCGCCGCTCGGTGTGGAACCTGCTGCCCGGACAGCTCGAGCGCGACACTTTGGACGGCGCCATCTTCCAGGCGGTTCGCGCCATCGGCTCGGAAGGCGAGGTGGAGGCCGGGTTCAGCTGCACCGGAGAGCCGCGGACGCTCTCGGTGGAGGCGCAGACCTGCTTGCTGCGCGTCACTCAGGAGGCGCTGACCAATGTGCGCAAGCACGCCCAGGCTCAGCGGGTGGAGGTGACGCTGGCCTACGAGGACGCCGGTGTGTCGCTGACGGTCCGCGACGATGGCCGGGGCTTCGACCCCGCCGCGCCGAGGCCTTCGGGGCGTGGCGGCGGCTTCGGGCTGATCGGCATGCGCGAGCGCTGCCAGCTGGCCAACGGCGTGCTGACCGTGGAAAGCGCGCCCGGCCAAGGTACAGTCATCCACGTGTTCCTGTGGGTTCGGACCCCCTCTCCCTCTAGGAGAGGGTGATGGCTGACACTATCCGCATCCTGGTGGCTGACGACCATCCGGTGGTGCGCGAAGGGCTGTCGGCCATGCTCGGCCGGGAGGACGACTTCGAGGTGGTGGGCCAGGCCATCGACGGCCGCGAGGCGCTGGACATGACCGGCCGGCTGGCGCCGCACGTGGTGCTGATGGACCTCAAGATGCCGCGTATGGACGGCGTGGAGGCCATCCGCCAGATCAAGCAGAAGTTCCCGGCTACGGAAGTGCTGGTGCTGACCACCTTCGACAGCGACGACTACATCTTTCATGGCATCGAAGCGGGGGCGCGCGGTTACTTGCTCAAGGACGCGCCGCGCGAGGAGCTGTTCCGGGCCGTCCGCACGGTGGCGCGCGGCGAGTCACTGCTGCAGCCGACGGTAGCGGCGCGGCTGGTGAACCGCTTCGCCGAACTGTCGCGCCAGCTCTCGGACCGCGAAACCGAGGTGTTGCGCCGCATGGCGCGCGGGTTGGCCAACAAGGAAATCGCCAACGAACTTTCGATCGGCGAAACGACGGTGAAGACGCACGTGGCCAATATTTTCCAGAAGCTGGGCGCCTCAGACCGGACACAAGCCGTCACCATCGCCCTCCAGCGGCAGCTGATTTCGCTCTAGCCGGGCGCCAGGCATCCTCCGAAAGGAGGAGCGACGAATCATGCTGACGGAGGATACCGGGCAGGGGTGCTCGCCAGTAAGCTGACATCAGCGCAAGCGGAAGCTTGAAAAAATGGCATTGAACTTGCGGTTTTTGCCGGAAACCCGAAATTTCGAATCTACGTTGAAGGGGAAGGGGCACATGGAATTCCGAGCCGATCTGCGATGCATGGTCTGCAGCCATTTCCTTGGCGAGGTGTCGGGCATCAAACATGGACCGACTAGGGTGGCGATTCGCACCTTCGTGCCCGGCCCGCACTACCAGGGCGCGCCGCGGCCGTCGCCACAGCGCTGCGACAAGTGCGGCGGCCACCTGTACCTGGACGAGGTGGAGCTGAGCCGGCCCCTGGGGGCCGTCACCCCCGCGCCAGCCGCGGCCGCCGCGGCCTAACCCGTTCCAGAAGTCAGGGGGCGGCCCGAGTGGGCCGCCCCCTTTGTTATGCTTGGGAATCGACTCGGGCGGTGGCGCAGTCCGGTAGCGCACTTGAATGGGGTTCAAGGGGTCGGAGGTTCAAATCCTCTCCGCCCGACTGGGTAATGTGAGCGTGGGATGGGGCCAAAACCAGGCTCCATCCCACCGTTTATCCCACGGGAACGATGGACACGCCACGCTTAGCCGCGATTTCTGACGTTCTGTCCATGGAGGAGTGCGCCGCCTACCTGGGCATCTCCAGGAGGAAGCTGCGGAGCCTAATCAACGATCCGGACACGCCGATTCCCCATCATCGCTTCGGGCCAACGGACCGGTACCCCGTCAAGTTTCTGCGGCATCGAGTTGACGATTGGCGACAGGAGCATGGCACCCGATTCCGGCTTAGCGTTCCTCGGCCGCGGCGCAAGCCGACGCTCGCTGACTCCAAGCTGCGGGTCGTCTACTTGCCAGCAGCCGAGTAGCACCAAAGCGAGGGTTCTGGTCGTAGAGGAGCGCGAGTTCGCGCGCCGCTACGCTTGGCCGAGGTCTTCCAGTGGGCGCATCAGCAGGTGGAAAAGGTCGTCTGGTTGAATCCAGACGATCCCAACGAGGGAGCCGCGGACCCAATTCCCCACTCGATCAGGGTTGGGGAAATCCCTGACGTTGGTAGACAGTACACAATCCGCCTGCGCGTTCCGCGCAAGCCGCTGAAGATGCGCATCGTCGGGGTCTTTCTCACTCCAGTCCGCTTCTTCGGGAAGCAGTTCCATGGGGAACGCGCGATGGATCTCGTACTGCCGGTCCAGGTAGCCGACCATACGGTTCATCGCGCTTCGGAAGCGACGGTATTCCTCGCGCGAAAGTAGACGGCGCCCGCGGTCCTGCCTTTCTCAAACAGCAGCACGCGTGTGACTTCGGAGGCGATGAAGGCCGACCAGATGGGGATTATTCGGCCGCCGGTCGCCAGTTCGCTGACGAGCAGCCGGTGGGATGTCCCGTAGAGAATGGCTGAATCGACGACGGTACGCAGCGGCCGGACAGATGCGATGACAGCTTCGAGCTCCGCCAGACCCTACGACCTCACTGGCCGCCGCGGCGCTCTTGTCGAAGCTCCTCAATGTCGTCGTCGCTCAAACCGCCTACGGCATCGAATACGAGATGGAGCTCCTTGAGTCGCTGAACCTCGGAGTCGGGGATGAGAATCTCGCGGCTTGTTGACCGCCGGTACGCGGGAAACCGGCCAAGCAGTACCCAGTTCCGGACAGTATTGCGATGCACCCCAAGCTCGGCGGCGACTTCGCCGGTGGTCCACAGTCGCTCGCCGTTCGTCTGCCGGCGCTTGGCGCGGCTTGTCCGTTCAACAACGGTGCTCATGCCGACACTCTAGCAAATCACGCACAATACGACAATATTGCACAATCCGCACAATCCTACGGCTCAGCGGTTATCGCCGGAACGCGACCGGTCCCGCCACAGGTGGGACATACGTGCGTCTGAGCCGCGCGTAAGGTCGAAGCCACCTGTTCGACGACGGCAAAGCGCGACGGCAAGTCGGCGTGCTGGTAGATGTTCTCGGTAATGGCGGTGTTGCTGTGCCCCATGACGGCGGCGATGTCGACGGTGGGAATGCCAGCGCGCTTGGCCGCCGTGCCGAAGTAGTGCCGGAGGTCGTGTGGCCGAGCGTAAGGCAGCTCGCAGTGGCGCCGAATGCGGTTAAAGTGATACCAAACCTTTTCCTCGTACCAGCGATGGCCGGTCGGGCCGCGGAATAGCCAGTGCTCCGTTCGCGCCTGGGAATCCCAGTAGTCGCTCTCGCCAACCTGCTTTCGCTGCACGGTCTCGATCAGCTCGACGACTTCGGGCACGAGCGGGATGGCGCGGCGGGCGGCCTTGGTCTTGCCCCGCGGGACGAGGAGGATGCGCTGTTTGGCGTCGAAGTGGCTGAGCTCGGCCGCGCATAGCTCTTCGACACGGCAGCCGGTGTAGGCCATCAACCGCAGCAGGTCACAGCAACGGTGGCCATCAGCCTCGCAGGCGGCCAGGAACACACGCGTCTGCTCCGCCGTCCAGACCGTCGGCTCGCGCTTTTCAGCCCTGGGCTTCTCGACCATGTCGGCCGGGTTGCGTGTCAGCTTTCCCATGCGGACTGCTGTCGCCAGGGCTGCGTGCAAGCACTCGAAAAACTTGTGCTGCGTCCGCCCGCTGACGCCGATGCGTGCCCAGGACGACACCAGCCCCTGCACATCGTCTGGCGTCAGGTCGCATAAGCGAACTCGGGAGAATCTGGTCGGCAGAATGTGGAGTCGAATGACCGACTCCCAGGATTCGAAGGTGCCTCTCGACCGATACGGGCGGATGATGTCTTCCATCCAGTGCTGCAGGTAGGCGCCAAGCTGGTCGCGGCTGGCGCCGTGGCCGTATGACTCCTCGCGCTCTTGTTCCAGGCGGCGCTCAGCGCGCTTGGCATCCGCCAGGGTCGGGGCCATCTGCGACTTCGTCCACCGTTTGCCGCTGATCGAGTCCGGCGCCATCTCGACGCGGACCTCGTAACCCTTGTTCTTCTTGCGAATGCTCATGGTTTTCAGCCGCCGGCTTAATGGCGGCCGGTCGCCATCTGGCGCTCGAACCATGCGTCCACCAGCTTCTTCGAGAACAACGCCGGCGAGTTGATGCCCCGACCCATGCGCATGTGGGGAATAGGGTCGTCCCTTCGGTGCATCCACTGACGGGCCGTTGCGCTCGAAACCCCGAAGTAGGCGAGCAAGTCGTCCATTCGCATGACCTCGGGCGGCGGCGTGGCCACGAGAATGCCGTCTTCGATAGCTATGTGCGGTTTCACTTTTGATTCCTTCCGGGTCTGCTCTTTTGCATCTTATTTGCATAAATTATATTATGTCCGCTACTATTCGTCAATAATGTCACACAAATGCAAGCGCATCGACCTGGACCGGCTATGAACGAGGCCGAGCGCCCGCGGCAGCTCTCACTCGATGGAGAATTCACGCCAGCTTCCCAGGTCGAGGAGCCGCAGCGGCGCGAGGTCCAACCGGCGAAGAGCAGCGAAGACCCAACTACGCTGCGCAGCGCCTATGGGATCTTGCCCGTGATATCCGCCGAGCCTGCCACGGTGATCGTGGATGCAGACAGCCATGTGGTGGAGCATCACGTTGGCTGGCTGGCCGCCTGCGTCGAACACCGCGCCATCCAGGTTCTGCGGCGTGACTACGCCGACCCCGAGCGCCACGAAGCAGCCGTCCGGGAGTATGAGAGCGCGACCATCTTCGCGGCTCACGCCAAAGAACTTGTTGAGCAAGCGGTCGCAGCCGGACACGAGGCGAAGCTCCCGGTGCGTGAGATCGCCCGGCACCTGCGCAAGTCGCCGTCGCACATCACTCGGATTATCCAGCGCATGGAGCTCCGCAGAGAGCACCATGACCTGGCCGAGCGGCTGACTGACAGCCATCTGGAAGCCGTTGCCACATGCGACCGCGATACGCAGCGCCAGCTGCTCGAGCAGGCGGTTGCCGATAGCTTGAGCGTACATGAGCTCGAGCAATCGGTCAGAGACAACCGGATCGCTTTTCGGCGCATTGTGGGCACCGACCAGCGATACCTCGAGGTTTTAGACAACACTGGCCTCTCAAGATTGGTTCCGAATTGGAAAGACCAGGCGCGAGAGTGGGTGGCCTGGTTCAAAGACGCCACCCGCGCCGCCGAGCAATGTTCGCCCTCATTGCCACGTGGCAACAAACGTCATGGACGCGCTGCTTGACCATCTGAGGCCACTGCTCCGAGGCGGTCCCAACTGGGACACGGAGCGCCTGAAACGGCGTCTGGCGCCTTTCGGCTTCGCCGCTGAAGAAGTGGACATGATGTGTGCGCTCTGCGCGCCTCAAGCTCGCACAGGACTGCGCCGGGCCGTCGCCGGTCTCTCCCAGTTGTGCCCAGGCGATCTCACCGTTCGCCGTTGGGCCGCTGTTCTGGCTACTTGGGCAGCTCGCGATGCACGTGCTCGTGAGCTTCTGGATGCCAGGCCGCTCGCCACGTACTCTCCAGTGGCTCGATTTCTGGCGGAGGTCGCCCTACGGTTGCCGGTCGACATGTCGGTCGCCATCCTGGAGCGCATGCTGCACCTGCTGAACACCAACGAAGATGCGGAGTGCAGCGCCTACACCCTCTACGTCGCGGCCAAGCATCTCGCCCAGGAAAGCGCGGTCAACCCAGGTGTCGGCGGCGCGCTGCTGGCGGGGGACTTTGCTTCGGCCGTCCAACAGATGGCGCCGCCAACCGTCCACGAGGCAACGGTGCTGGAGACGTACCGAGCGGCTCTCCGAAATGCACTCGGTAGAAGGAAAGTGCCTGCCCGTCAGGGGAATGCCACCCGAAAACCTTCGGCGGTCCGCGACGATCGCCAGGCCGGTTCCGAGCGCGAATCCGCTCCTTGTTCGCTACGCGCTGAGCTGGAATCGCTCCCGGTGGAGGAGGACTTCGAGCCTGGGCAGCCCGCCGCCCACGCAGCAGGGACCAGGGCACGAAGAGCCACTGGACTGACCACCGATGGGGCGCTTGGAGTCCCCCGTGCCTCTGCTGAGATTGATCCGTTGACCCTGCACATCCTGTTTGACCGTCTTTCCCGGAGCGATCTCGACCCGCGCAGCCAGTGGCTGTTCCGCGTGACGCTCACCGTCATGTACTGCACGGGCTGGCCAGCCTCGGTGTTCACTTCGTTGGACAGGGATGGCCGCGTCGCGCTTGACGCCAAGGCTGCGCTGATGAGGTTTACGCGCAACAGCCACCCGGCTTTGGCGGCTCTCGACATCGATCACGCTCAGAT
>DAIUFO010000136.1:0-9480 GCA_036844545.1 Chloroflexota bacterium | reverse complement strand
CTAGGCGCTTGACGCCTCAACATCGACAACAATGGCTGTTGCTCGTGTGGGCTAGCATTCGCCGAAAGAACAAGAGGAGAACGCCATGGCCATCGCCTCGCCTCGACCCGCTGCGACCACCACTGCCCCGGCCTTCATCCGGCCCATCCACGAGGGTTTCCCGGTGAAGGATGCCGACGTTTCGCTCAAGTTCTACACCGACGTGCTTGGCCTGAAGGTGCTGACCAATCGTCCGGCGGCGCTAGGCGCCGGCTATTGGGTGGGCACGGACGACGGTATCACCCAGTTCCACATCATCCAGTCAGACAAGGACTACATCCCCGGGCCGAATGCGCCCATGAACCCGACCGGCCGCCACACCGCCTGGTACGTGCAGGACATCGACGGCTTGCGCGCCCGGCTGGACGAGTTCGGCATCGAGCACAGCGAGATCTCCACGCTGATCGGCGCCCTCCAGCTGTTCTGCAAAGACCCCGACGGCCACACCTGGGAGTTCCAGCAGGCGCCGAAAAAGTAAAATACGGCGTTTGACAACGGAGGCTTGTGTCGGAGATACTCCGGCCATGCCGGCTGCCCGGCAGCCGGTGAGTCACATAAGGAAGTAACGTATGCGTCGTCGTTTCTTTGGCCTGGGCTTGACTCTGGCCTCGATCTGCCTCGTGTTCACCGCCCTGGGTTTGCCGCTGGCCGACGCCCAAACCAGCGCTGCCGACCAGGACGTCCCCGGCGGGCACTTTTACACTCAAACCAACAGCAACGCCGGCCCGCAGTGGGGCTACCGTATTACCGACGAGGCCGGCATTGGCTTCTGGTCCGAGTTCAAGCGCTTGGGCGGGGTCAACGCGCTCGGCTATCCCGTTTCCCGGCGCTTCACCCTGGACGGGTTCGTCGTCCAGACCACCCAAAAGGTCATCCTGCAGTGGCGGCCGGACGTCAGCCCGCCGCAGGCCTACTTCGTGAATGCCTTCGACAAGCTGCACGACATGGGCATGGACAGCGCCCTGCAGCAGAGCTTCCAAATCCCTCCCCAGATCGATCCATCATTTGACGCTGGCAAGAATCCCGGGCAAGTCCTGGACGCTCGCCTGGGCTTGCTGAACGCGGACGCGGCGATTGCCTCGCGCTATGGCACTGGCCCCACCGCCTTGCTGTACAACGGCCTGCCCACCTCGCAGGTCACCAACGAGGGCCCCTTCACGGCCATCCGCGCCCAGCGCGTGGCCATCCAGCATTGGAGCACGGCCAACCCGGCGGCCGGCATTAAGCCTGGCGACGTCAGCGTCGTCAACGGCGGCGACATCGCCAAGGCCCTCGGCCTGGTGCCCGCCGGCGCCACCGGGCTCGAATCCAACGGCGGCCAGTTGCAGGCCACACCCACGCCAGCGGCTCCCGCGGCCACGCCCACGCCGGCTTTCGAGTATCAGTCCAAGCAGGTCACCTCAGCGCCGGTCGATTGCAATGGTGATCCGACGTTGAGCTCCATCCCGTGCCTTACCGTGGCTCCGAACTCGGGCTCCCAGTACATCAAGGGTCGGGTCATGAACCAGAAGGGTGACCATCTGCAGTTCGTCACCGTGCAGGCCGTCGTGGCTGGCCAGACGCAACAGCTCCAGGCCGCCGGCGACGGCACCTTCACCTTCCTTATCGGGGGCGGAGCGAGCCCCACCAGCTCATGCCCGAACTACGCGCTGCAGTATCAGATCATGGTCCTGAGTAACACCGGCGCGCAGGATTCGGACGTCTACACCGTCAATTACGACGGCAACTGCAACGTGGACGGTGAGTTCCACTTCGACTTCGTGAAGGTTCGTTAGCGCGGCGGTTCGGGCACGTTGGCGTAAAGGTCGTCGACGCGCACGAGACGGATGCCCTCGGCCCGAGCCGCCTCCACCAGCCTGGGATCGAAGCTCCGGCCGAACAGCATCAGCTGTGTTTGTTCGTCGGCTCCAGGCAGACGCTGAGCCACCTCCCGCAGGTGGTTCAGCATGGCAAAGCCCACCGGTTCTGTCGTCCACTTGGCTTCGCCTGCCAAGGCTACCTTGTGGCCCTTCATAGCCACCACGTCCACCTCCGCCTCGACCTGCCGCCGGCGATTTTCCGGAATGGGCGCCGGGATGGGTCCCCACCAGGCGCCGACCTTGTCCGCGGCCGGCACTTCACCAGCAGCCATGCGGTCCAGCAGCCATTGCCGGCAGATTTCTTCGAACAGCGGCTTTGAGACGAAGTGGTCGAGCCGCGGCGCTATCGCGGATTGGTAGACCTGCGAGGGAGCGACCCCATGCTCGAGGTAGACGCGATTGGGCAGCACGAACCGGAACCAGAACCGCAGGTACGGGTCGGCTATCGTCCACACGCCTCGCCGAACAGCTATGCCCGCCACCGGCTGGCTGAGCTCTACCAGGTTGAGCTCCTGCAGCGTTCCCAGGTACGGGTTGAGTTCGTTCGGCCGCCGATCCGGCAAGGCCCGCTGCTGGATGTCGCTGACGCGCGTGCAGCCGTCGCTGATGGCGCGCAGGATGGAGTAGTAGACACGAGGCTCGCGCAGTTCCTCGCGCATCAACAGCTCCGCTTCCTGGAACAGCACGGCCCCGCGCTCCAGTACGTTGTGCTGGATATTCCAGCCGAGCGAGCGGTCCGGGTCCAACTGAGCCAGGTAGTGCGGGATGCCGCCCGTCACGGCAAACGCTCGCAGCTTGTCTTCCGGCTTCCAGCCCTTCAGGAACGACGCGGCCTGCAGGTAGGTGAGAGGCCGCAACTGCACCGAGCCGGTATTGCGTCCGTACGCCGGCCCGGTCAGCACGTTGTCCACGAAGAAGCGAATGTAGCTGCCGCACAGCACCAGGTAGATCGAGGACTGCGCCGCTTCCCGTGACCACCAGCGCTGCAGCAAGCTGGCTAGCGTCCGGTCGGCCTCGGCAGCGTACTGGTACTCGTCGATGATCACCAGCAGCCGCTCGTGCTGGGCCATCTCCAGCAGCTTTGCCAGCGCCGCCCGCCACGAAGTCAGCGGCGCTTCTCGCAGCACGCGGTCCTCTTCGCAGGCCAGGATAGCGCCCGTCAAGTCCCGCAGGTGGTCTGCCGTCGAGCCTTCCACGGCTTGGAACAACACGCACCGCTTGTTCCGGGCGAACTCATCCAGCAGGGCGGACTTGCCTACTCGCCGCCGGCCGTACAGGATGCGGAACTCGGGCTTGCTGCTCTCCCATCCCCGCTGCAGCCAGCCCAGCTCCCACTCCCGATCCAGGAACCTCTCCACGTGCTAATGCTACCATGGCTAATCCAGATTAGACTAATCGTAATTAGATTATTCTGTCACTTCCAAGCATGAATCGGCGCCCCAGATCCCGTTTCCTAGTGCAAAAGGTCCGGCGTGTCGTCCAATGTGCTGGCGACGAACCACTCCGACACGTCGCCCAGTGGCTTAGTCACCAGCCCGCATAGCTGGCCGTAGCGGTGCATCGCTTCCAGCGACTTGCGGTTCGGCTCCAGCCCATACACCCATGGGTCGCGGCCCATCACCGCTTGCTGTTCCTCGAGCAGGTCCTGCATCCACACCAGCGACACCTTGCGCGGGTCCAGCATCGACTTCCAGGCTTCCGCCTTGGACTTCTCGAAGGCTTTGAACAAGCTCTTGGCCACCCACGGGTTGTCCGCCAGTACGTCGTCCCGAATCACCAGCGCGTGCATGATCGGGAAGTGGCCCGTCTTCTTGTAGTAGGCCATCTCCTCGGCCTTGGCGTTCGGGAACAGCCGCCGGACGTTCGAGGCTGTGCCGTCGACGAATGACGGCAGCAGGTCGGGATACATGGCGCACGCCAGGTCGCCAGTCTGCAGCGCCGAGTCCAGCGTCTCGCCCTTGGCCAGGCGCTCGTGCTTCATCCACTTCGGCAGTTCGAACGCGATATCCTCGTCGTCCTGACTGACCCACTCGATGGTCTTCAGGTCGACGCCGTACTCCTCGTCGAGGATGCCGCGCATCCACATGCTGGCCGTATTCTGCATCGTGCGCAGGCCCACGCGCTTGCCCTCCAGGTCCTTGGGCGTGCGGACGCCGGCGTCGTTGTTCGCCAGGAAGAAGGAATGCCGCATGCGCCGGTGCGGGAACACCGGTACGGCCGTGTAGCGCGCCTGGCCCACGTCCTTGGCCAGCATGTAGCTGGACATCGAGAATTCGCACACGTCGAACTCGAGGTGGCGCATCATCCGCCAATGCCGTTCGGGCGAGGTCAGGTTCACGACGGTGAGGTCGATTGACTCGGGCTTGACGGTCTCGTCTTTGAGCGCCCGCATCAGGTCGTAATCGCCGCAGGCGAGCGTCAGTCGCAGCCTAGGCATCGATGCCCGCCAGCTGGCGATAGTAGGCCCAGCGCACCTCCCAGCCCACGCCGGTTGCCATGCGCTGGCTCATCTCTTCGGCGGGGATGACACGCGGCTTGCGGCCCATGGCCAGCACCCTCCAGTTGGCCTTGGCCAGCTGCTCGAGGTGGATGGCGTCGATGGTCGCCAGCGGCAGCGAAGCGGCCACCGTCACGATGCCGTGGCCTTGCAGGTGCAGGGCGCGGTGCTTGCCCAGAGCCTTGGCCATGTCGTCGCCCAGCTTGTTGTCCGTGACCAGCATGGCGCACGGCCAGATGGGCACGCCTTCGGTCACCAGATCACCCTGGACGTGCAGGATAGGCTCGATGGGCGCTTCGCCGATGCCCATGATGGTGGCCCAATGCTGGTGCGTGTGGACGATCGCCTGGACATCCGGCCGAGCACGGTAGATGCAGGTGTGGATGAAGCGCTCGCTGGGCGGCCGGTCGCCGCTGCCAACGGCGTTGCCATCCATGTCGATGACCACCATGTCCTCCGGCTTCAGCCGATCCTGCGCACGGTGGCGCACCGAATGCTGCGGCTTGATCAGCACGTGGTTCGTGCCCGGAATGCGGCTGCTGGGATGTCCCATGTAGTCGGTGAGCCCCAGCCGATACAGCACGCGGCACGAATCGGCCAGCACCTGGCGAAGCTCTTGTTCAGTCGAATCAGCCATCCGTTACATCCTACGGCACGCCCGCGGTCAAAGGCTGGCCGCATGCAATAATGCGCCCGGCGAATGTCAACAATTGGAGAATGTCTTGGCGGATAAAACCCGTCGCTACGGCTTGCTCATGCCGCATTTCGGCGAGCACGCCAACCGCGAGAACCTGATCAAAGGCGCCCAACTGGCTGAGAAGCTGGGCTTCGACTCATTGTGGGCGCGCGACCACCTCGTGTTCCACCCGCATGGCATGGAAGGCCAAGACCGCACCCACGTCGACCCCATGGTTACCCTGGGTGCCCTGGCGGCCGCCACCGAGAGGGTCATCCTCGGCACCGGCTCGCTCATTCCCTACCGCCATCCGATCCAGGCAGCCCTGGCGTTGAGCTCACTGGAGTTCGTGGCTGGCCCTGGCCGGGTGATCTGCGGTATGGGCCTGGGCACGTTCCAACACGAGTTCACGGCCGCGGGCATGGGCGACATCGACCGCCGTGAGCTCATCCCCGAGCAGGTGGACATCATGCGCAAGCTGTGGACGGGCGAGACGATCTCCTACGAGGGCAAGTTCTACTCCTTCAAGGACATCGACATCCACCCCGTGCCCAAGTCCCCGCGCGACATCCCCTTCTGGTACTGCGGCAATACCGTCGCCTCAGTCCGGAGGGCCATCGAGTACTGCGATGGTTGGATGCCGGGCCGCATATCGCTCAAGACCTTTGCCAAGCGCACGCGCCAGCTGGCCGAGCGCGCTGAGCAGGCCGGCCGTGAGATACCGACGGCCGCCGCCATCCCGATCACCAGCCCCGGAAGGACGCGCGAAGAAGCGCGCGATCTCGTGAACTGGCGGGAAATGATGGAGCAAGCCATCTCGGCCAAATGGGAAACGCCGGACTCCGGCGGCTGGAACACCGCCGACGACCTCTACGGCGCCCTGATCTACGGCACCGCGCAGGACCTGGTGAAGGCCACCCAGGACTTCCACGCCGCCGGCCTGGATCACATCGTCTACGACCTGCGCTTCCGCTACGACGAATGGTTCGAGTGCATCCAGCTGATCGGTGAGGAAGTCATCCCCGAGTGCCGCCGGATGGACGCCTAAACGAGCGCCGGCCCGGCCTATTTGCTGAGCGACTGAATCAGCGAGTTGTCGAAGAAGTCAGTCGCCTTGGCGTCTTTGGCCTTGGGATTATCGACTATCGCGAGCACTGATTCGATCGCCTGCGGAGTGACGGCGGGGACCTTGTCCTTGGACCAGCCCAGGAAAACGTAGTCGTAGCTGTCCTTGGCGGTTGCCTCGTCGGTCTTGGTCCACTTGGCCAGGCTCTTGACCACGGCTGCCTCATTAGCCGGGTTGGTGACGAAGTTCCAGCCGTCCAGGTAGCCCTGCAGGTAGCTCTTGACGATGTCCGGGTGGGCCTTCAGATAGTCGCGCGTCACGCTGATGCCCGAATGGAGCATGGGATCGCCCAGCTTGGGGCCGTTGACAAGCTCCTTGAGACCGTCCTTGGCCGCCAGCACCGTGGTCGGGGGTGAGACAACTCCGCCGCCGACATCGCCCTTCTCCGTTACCGCCAGCACGCCTTCAATACTGCCGGCCGGCTGCAGCTTGACTTGCTTCTCGAGACCAAAGTGGCGCAGGTACAGCTTGCCGGCGGCATCCGTCGACGAGCCGGCAGTGGTGATCGCTAGGGACTTGCCCGCCAGGTCCTTCACGTCGTTGACGCCCTTGGCGCCGTATATCGAGAACAGCGGATAGCTGGAGGTAACGGCGATCATGACGATGCCGGCGCCGGCAAGATCGGCGGAAACCAATTCCTGGCCGCCTGGCGTGCCGATCTGCAGCTCGCCCGCCGTCATAGCCGGGACCTGAGCCGTTCCGGAGACTTGAGAGATCTGGACGTCAAGGCCGTATTTCTTAAAGAAGCCCAGGTCCGAGGCGATGTAGATCGGCCCTTGAACCGCGCTGGTCTGCGCATAAGCGTTCTTGATCGTGATCAAGCCTGAAGCCGCTGCGCTGGCAGCCGGCTTCGCCGAGCTCGAGGCAGCCGCCGGCTTAGAAGCCGGGGCGCTCACCGCCGGGCTCGAGCTCGCGGGGCTGGCCTGGCCGCCACAAGCGGCCAGAGTAATCAGACAAAGGCTCGCCACAACCGGCCTGAACATACGAAACGCGTGGGACAGGGGACATCTCCTGGAATTTCCGGCCTAACGTGGAGTTTGGGCAATCATACCCGCTGGCACTCCCGAGCCAGGTGTACTGGACTAGCTCCGGACTTTGCCGACCGCTTCTGCCAGCCGGTCGATCTGGTCCAGATCGAGCGTGGTGGGCACGCAGATAAGGGTATCCAGGCCGAGCTCCAGGTACTGGCGGAGCTGGCCGGCAGCCTGATCCGCCTCACCGTAGATGCCGTGCCGGGCGGGCTCCAGGCGCCAGGGCTCGCCGGCGTAGTAGCGCTGGAAGTGCGTGCTGATGGAGCCGGCGGTCGGCCCGAAGAAGATCAGGGCAGCGGTGGGCAGCGTCTCGAGTTCGCGGCCGGCCTGGGCGGCTATCCCATGCAGGTCTGCCAGCCAGTCGCGGTGCCACTCCGGCGAACCCCGGCCGAGGATGAAGCCGTCGGCGATGCGGACGGCGCGGGCCATGGCTGGTTGCGACCGGCCGCTGAGCCAGATGGGCGGGTGCTGCTGGACCGGCCGCGGGCCGATCGGTGGGACGTGGATGCTGAAGACCGAGCCCTCGTGATCGATGGCCTCACCGCTCCAGGCCTGCCTCATCAATGCGATGGTCTCTTCCATACGCTGGCCGCGGGCATGGGTAGAGAGGCCCGCGGCGGCGTAGTCCAGCCCGCGCGAGCCGATGCCGAGCCCCAGCGTCAACCGGCCGCCGCTGGCTTGGTCGATGGTGGCCAGCTCTTTGGCCAGCACCAGCGGGTTGTGCAGCAGCGGCAGCAGCACGCAGGTGCCCAGCCGGATGCGCTCCGTCAGCACCGCGAACTACCGCCTGGAGCCTAGATGCCTGAGCGGAGGCGGGCTTACTTCAGGCCCTTGGCTTGGACCAACTCCTTTAAGAAGCTCAGGTCGTACACCTCGCTGAGCGCCACTTTCTTGTCCGATTTGGTTTGATCGAGCGCGCGCTGCACGACGCCCTGGAGCTGCTCGTCGGTGAAGCTGAAGCGCGCTGAGCTGATCGTTTGCTCGTAGGCGCCCTTGGCGATAGCTGGCTCGAGCGCGTACTTCTTGGAGATGTAGGCGGTTGCCTCGTCCGGGTGCGCCTTGGCCCAGACCAGTCCGTCCAGCATACTGGCCAGCACGGACCTCACCAGTTGCGGATCGTTCCGCAACATTTGGAGTGACGTGCCGAGGCCGCCGGACGGCATCTCCAGCAGGTCCGGTTGCGTCTGGATGTGGAAGCCCTGCCGCGCCAGCACTTGGGTGGCGGGCGGGGCCAGCGCGCCGCCGGCGACTTGCCCAGCCAACATCGCCTCCGCAACCTTCTCGTTATTTCCCACCATCAGCAGCTCGACATCGCTGGCGGTGAGTTGCGCGGTCTTCAGCGCCGTGAGCGTGTACACCTGATCGTCACCACCAACCGAACCAAAGCCGACTCTCTGGCCCTTGAGCTGGGCAATCGTGGTTATCTCCGGCCTGGTGACAAGCGAGAATGGCTCGGTCTGAAGATGGGCGATGACCCGCACGCCCAGTCCCTGAAGCGCCGACCGCACAGTCGTGCCTGTGGCGCTGGTGAACTGGATCTCGCCGACCTGCAATGCCGCCATGGCCGCCGGCGTCGCCATTTGTATGACGGTGACGTCGAGCCCCTGCGCCGTGAAGAAGCCCTGATCTTTCGCCACTTGTGACGAAAATGCCGTCAGCGAGGCACTGGGGTCTGCCAGGATCGCCTTTCTGAGCTGGCTGGCGGGCGCTTGGGCGCTCGCCGGAGCCACGCTCGGTTTCGGCCCAGCGGTCGACGGCACCACCGGCTGGGTCGCTCCGCAGCCGGACATCGACATCGCCGCCAGCGTGATAGCGGCGAAGGTCCAGGTTCTTCCGGACTTCAGCATCCGCCGATCATAGCCAGACCTCTGACCAGCCTCTCGAGGGATCAAGCTTCGAAGAACTGACCGTCTTTCATCTGCAGGATCTCGCGGGACACGCGCTCACCCTTGTCCGTGCGTCCGGCCTCGACACGCGGGTCGGTCGCGGCGATGCGCACGATGACCAAGTTCTCTTCAGAGGCGCTCTCGAACCAATAGAGCGAGCCGCGCGGGATGACCAAGCCTTCGAACTTGCCGAGCGTAGCCACCTCCTGATCGCCTTCGGTGTAGAACCGGACCTTGCCGTTCAGCACCAGCCAGATGGCGTCCTGGTGGTCGTGGCCATGGAGGTTGGTCTCGCCCCCGCTGCCGATGACCTGCACGCCCGCCGAGATCAAGCCCGCCGCGGCGAGTTTGGTGTTGGTCTTACCA
>DAIUFO010000135.1:0-9603 GCA_036844545.1 Chloroflexota bacterium | reverse complement strand
GCCGCCAACCGCCAACGTCACACCGAGACCTCGGCCAGCTGCGGATAGTGCTTGGCGAACAGGTCCGTCGACTCGGCCCGCAGCTGCGGCGCGACTTCGGTGGCGAACAGGCGCTGGCTCTTGTTCGTCAGCTCGCGCGAGAGGTTGCCAATGTGGAACTGGATCAGGAACAGCCCCAGCCGCGCCTCGTCGATGTACGACCACAGCCGCCGGCGCACCGTCTCCGGGCTGCCCACGATGATCGAGCCCATCTGCTCGATCTCCTCCCAGCTCTCGGCGTCGCCCAGCATCTTGCCGGCGGGGTCGGAGTTGCGCAGGGCCGCCTCCCACGAGGCTGGCGATGTGGCGCCGGGCGCTGCCGTCATGACCCGCCCCTCCCGCCGCCGGAGGTGGCCCTTGAAGGTGTTCTTGAGGAAGTACCAGATGGCGTCCTCGCTCTCCACCTTGGCCTGCTCGTCCGTTTCGGCCACGTACACCGACAGCAGGAGGCCCATCCGAAAGGGATGGAACGTGCCGCTGTGGCTCTCGACAACGTCGGCGAAGCGCCGCGCCGCCGCCGCCGTGCCCCGCACGTGCGAGCGCGAGGACAGGAAGTAGGTGTAACCCCGACGGGCCACCTCGGCCATCGTTTCCATGCTGGTGGCGCCGGGGATCCAGATGGGCGGATGAGGCGTCTGCAGCGGCTTGGGCCAAGCGTTGACATAACGCAGCGGGAAGTACTTGCCGTCATGTTCGAACGGGCCGTCCTCGGTCCAAGCGCGCACGATCAGGTCGGCGGCCTCCCAGAACTGCTCGCGAGCCTTGGATGGCGAGACGTTGTAGTTGAACATCTCGTGGCCGCCGCCGACGGCAAAGCCGGCGGTCAGCCGGCCGTTGCTCATGTTGTCCAGCATCGCGTACTCCTCGGCGACGCGCAGCGGGTTGGAGCGCAGTGGCAGCAAGTTGCCCAGGATGACGATACGTCCGTGGCTGGTGTTTTGGGTGAGCGCGGCGGCGATCAGGTTAGGCGACGGCATGAGGCCGTAGATGTTCTGGTGGTGCTCGTTCAGGACGAGCCCGTCGAACCCGAGCTGGTCGGCGTAGACCAGCTCGTCGATGTACTCCTGGTACAAGCCGCGCGATCGCTCGCGGTCCCACAAGCTGTTCGGGACGGTGATCCAGCCGCTGTCGTAGCGCTGATCGAAATCGGGCGGCAGGTAGGGATAGGGCATGAAGTGCCAGGAGTAGAGCTGGACGGGGATCATAGTTTCGCCAGTGTAAGGCGTCCCATTCTGGGTGGACGGGCCTCGTGTCTCATGTCTCATCTCCCATTGCTCGTAAGAAGCGCAGCACCCGCTCGGTCAGCGCCGACGAGTCGTAGCGGCCGGCCAGGCGTCGGCGAGTGTTGTCCGGCTCGCCGCTCTGCAGCCGCTCATACAGCTGGTTCCGCGCGCCGAAGGCGCTCTGGACCAGGTCGGCGGCGACGGCCAGCAGCCGCACATGGTCGCGCGTGCTGGGCGCCTGATTGCGGAAGAAGCGCTCCACGTATGCGCCGATATCGGGGCTTGCCAGGTCCGAGGCGCCGCCTGTCAGGATGAGCGAGCTGGTCAGCAGGTCCTGGAGGGTGCGCGTGCTCCGGTCCGAGGCCTCGATGCCCTGCAGCCGGTAGGCTTCGCTCAGCCGGGGCGCCAGGAACCCGCCCGCCGTGCTGTAAGCGTTGGCGTCGGCCTGGGTGACGCAGGCGCGCAGCACCTCCACGTCTTGAATGAGACGGCCGACGTGTGCCTGAGCGCCACCGTCCGAGCGGTTCGACCACTGGTTCAGCAGGATGCCCACGCCGGCGAACACCTCCAGCCGGACCAGCAGGCGCAGCAGCGTCGAATAGCCGGCCCAGATGTTGATGCGCCCGTGGAACTGCGCCGCCATCGTCGGGTCGCGGTACACGAACACCCGGTTCCAGGGCACCAGCACGTCGTCGAAGATCATCGTCGCGTCCGCCTCGTCGAAGCGGGCGGTGAGCGGAAGGCGCTCGGCATCGGCGTGCTCGGCGTACAGGTCGCGGCAGATGATGCTCAGGCCGGGTGCGTTCATCGGGACGGCGAAGGCCAGAGCGTAGTCCGCTTCGTCTGCCTCGCGCGGCCTGTTGGGATACACCAGCGCCTCATCCGACAGAGGGGCCAGCGTGGCCAGGTTGCGCAGGCCGCGGACCACCGGGCCCTCAGGCGTTTCGCGCACCACGTGCAGGATCAGGTCGGGATCGGGCTGGTTGAGGATGCGCTTCGATCGGTCGTAGAACTGATCGTTGAGGGCATGGGTGAGGCACAGGTCGCGCGCGGCGCACCAGCGGTGATAGGCTCGCGCGTTGTCCGCGAAGCGCTTGTCGGCCTGACCGAGCCAGTCCGCGGCGTCGAGCAGGCCGACCGTAAGCTCGGAGCAGAAGTCGGGGTAGCGGCCCATCTGGCCCAGCGTCTCGTTGGCCCACAGCTCGATGTTGCGCCGTTTGGCCGCCAGCTCCTCCGCGGACGTTGGCGGCAGGTAGCTCAGCGAGATGTGCTCGCCTTGCCATTCCGCTGTCATGGTGGCGGCATCCTCGGCGCTGTGCTGCCGGTCATAGAGCCGCGCCAGCGTCCGGACCGTCCCGGCGAAGCCAGGGTGCGTGGTGACGTCGTCGATGCGGCGGCCGCCTTGGAAGACGCGGCGGCCGTCGCGCAGCGCCTCGACGTAGTTTTTCCCGGTGCGAACTGTCATAGCTGAGCAACCTATGGTACTGATCTCCGCATGAAGGTCAGCGCCGTCGAAGTCCTGCCGGTCGACGTCCCGGTCGATTTTCCCTATGGCCAAGCGCGGTCGGTGCCGGCGGCCGTGGCCCGCGTCCGCACCGACGATGGCCTGGAAGGCCTCGGCCATGCCATGCCGCTGTACGGCAAGAACTTCCGCGGCCTGGTCGTCACGGTGGAGGAACTCGGCGAGATGATCCTCGGCGAGGATCCCCGCCAGCCGGAGCGCATCCATCATAAGATCGCGCCCAACCCGGCCGGCGGGATCGTCACCATGGCGACGGCCGCCATCGACATCGCCATCTGGGACCTGACGGGAAAGGCGGCCGGGCTGCCGCTGTGGCGTTTGCTAGGTGGCTTCCGTGACCGCGTGCCGGCCTACGCCAGCCTGCGCCTCGGCCGGGACAAGCAGCCGGCCGAGCTGCCCGGCATCGCCCGCTCCTTGGTCGAGCAGGGCTTCCGCGCCATGAAGACCAACCTGGGCCCGGATACCAGCGTCGAAGTCGCGGTCAACCGCATCCGTGGCGTACGCGAAGCCATCGGCAAGGACGTGCGCCTGATGGTGGACGTCAACTCGCTGTGGAGTCCGGCCACCGCCATCCGCGTCGGCCATGCCCTGGAGGAGTTCGAGCTGTTCTGGATCGAGGATCCGGCGCCCACGACCAATCTGCAAGGTTTGGCCGGCGTCCGCCAGGCGCTGCGCACGCCGGTGATGGCCGGCGAGACCTTGTTCGGCCTGCACCCGTTCCGGCCGCTGTTCGAGGCCGGCGCCGTGGACCTGGTCATGCCTGACATCATGCGCGTGGGCGGCATTACGCCCTACCTGAAGGTGGCGCACATGGCGGAGGCGTTCGGCATTCCCTGCGCCAGCCACCTGATGCCCGAGATCTCGGCCCAAGTCGTGGCCGCCGTGCCCAACGGCCTCATCGTCGAGTACGTGCCCTACGCCACCAAGCTGTTCCGGAACTGCCCGCCGATCGAGAATGGGGACCTAGTCCTGAGCGAGCAGCCCGGCCACGGCCTGGAGCTAGACGACGACTTTGCCAAAGCACACCGCATCGACTGAACAAGGCGTATCATGCCGCCCATGACTAGAGCCATCTTCCCGCCGCTGGCGGGTGTGCTTCTCTTCCTCCAAGCCTGTGCTGGCTCGGCTGCACAAGCCCCTGCCAGCGCGGACGCGAAGCCAAGTGGCCCGGCAGCGGCTTCGGCTGGCGCGGCGCTTCAGCCGCTTACCATCGCCTACAGCTCGGCGTCGCTGACGGAGATCCCCGTCTTCATTGCCCAGCAGAAGGGCTTCTTCCGGGAAGAAGGACTCGACGTCCAGGTCCCCTATATCCGTGGCAGCGCCGAGCTGGCCGCCGCGGTCATCTCCAACAATGTGCAGATCGCCTATACCGTCGCGGAAGGCGTGCTTGGCGCTGCAGCGGAGGGCGGAGTCCAGCCAGTCTTCATGACCATGACCGACGACCACTACGCTTACAACGTCGTAACCAAGCCCGAGATCAAGGCGGCCGCCGACTTGGCCGGCAAGGTCTTCTCCATTGGGACCGGACCGGCGACCAATCCCGATTTTGCGCTGACGGCTTGGCTCGATGCCCACGGGATGAAAGCCGACGCCGTCAAGAGGGTCACAGGTGGCGACACGGCGACTCGGGCGGCTGCCTTACTGTCAGGGAAAGTCGACGCCACCCTGCTGGATCCGCCCTACGACCTGCCGGTCATCGACAAAGGCTTCAACCTCCTGGCCGCGGTCTATGACGACGTGAAGAAGCCGAGCGCCGGCGCGGTCCTGTACTCAACCCGTGCCTACGCCAACGCGCATCACACACAGATGGTTGCCGTGGCAAAAGGCCTCATCAAGGCCGTGCGTTTTGGTAAGAGCAACCCGGCGGAGACGAAAAAGCTGATCACCGCTTGGACTAAGATCGAGGACCAGCCCTCCCTGGATCGCGCCTACGACGTCTATTTCAACAAGCTGCTGTCCGCCGAGCCATATCCGACCGTCGAAGCGATCCAGTCAAGCATCGCCAATTCGGATAAGGCCCGCAAAAAGGCCTCCGGCCTCAAGGCCGAAGACTTTATCGATACCAGCTACGTCAAAGAAGCCCTCCAGCAGCTTGGCAGCTAGCGGCGCGCTCGACGGCGTCAAGGTCGTCGAGTTGGCCGGGCACGTGGCCGGGCCTTATGCCGGCGCGCTGTTGGGTGATCTTGGCGCGGACATCCTCAAGGTCGAACCGCCAACCGGGGATACGCACCGCGGCCGTAATCCCAAGCACGAGCACTACAGCCCCAGTTTCCGTGCCCTGAACCGAAACAAGCAGAGCCTGACGTTGGACCTGGGGACGCCTAAGGGCCACACCATAGTCCTGCGCTTGTTGGGCGAGGCCGATGTCGTGGTGGAGAACTTCCGTCCGGCCACTCGTATCCGCCTCGGCCTGGACTACGAAGGGCTCAGGGACCGCAACCCGCGGCTCATCCACTGCTCCATCTCCGGCTTCGGCCAGACCGGCCCATACAAGGACCGGCCGGGCTTCGACACCCTGGCGCAGGCGCTCAGCGGCATGCTCGGTTTGGTCTCGGATGTGGACCAGCCGCTGCCGGTGGGCATTTCCATCGCCGACCACGTCAGCGGCGTGTTCGCGGCCTACGGCGTGCTCGGCGCGCTGTACGCGCGCGAGCGGACCGGCCGCGGGCAGTTCGTGGACGTGTCGCTGCTGCGGTCCAGCCTGTCGTTCATCGAGTCGCACGTAGCCGACTTCCTGAACGGCGGCGAGGCCGTCAACCGCGCCAGCTTCGTGCGGGGCCGCATCTACAGCCTCAAGGCCAGCGACGGCGCGTTCATCGTCCACCTCGGCGCTCACGACCGTGACTGGCAGGCGCTGGCCCGCGGTTTGGGCCGGGAGGAGCTTGGCGCCGACGAGCGCTTCGCCCGCTGGCAGCGCCGCTGCGACCAGCATCCTGATGTTCAGTCCATGCTCCAAGGCATCGTGGCCGCCAAGCCGCGGGCGTATTGGCTGGCGGCGCTCGAGGCGGAGGGCGTGCCCTGCGCGCCGGCCCACACGCTGGAGGAAACCTTCGCGGACCCGCAGGTGCGCCACCTGGGCATCCCGCGGCACGTGGGCGACACCCTCCTCGTCGGCGAGGCCATTCAGATGTCGGACACGCCAGTTGGCATCCGTGAGCCGGCGCCGCTGCTGGGCGAGCACACCGACGAAGTTCTGCGGCGGCTGGGCTATGATGGCCAAGCCATTTTTAAGCTCAGGGAGCAAGGGGTCATCTGATGGATTTCACGCTCGAAGAAGTCGCGGCCGAGCTCAAGCCATTCCAGGCGGAGGTGCGGGCCTGGCTGGCCGAGGCTATGCGCGGGAGCGATCACCTGCGCTGGTCGGCCAACTGGTCCACGCGCGAGGAAGACGAGGAGTACCAGTTCCGGCGGCGCCTGGGGGCCAAGCTGGGCGCCAACGGCTGGCTGTTCCCCACGCTCTCACCCGAGTACGGCGGCGCTGGCCTGACCCCGGAGCACGCCACCGTGCTCGAGGCTGAGCTGAGCGCCTATGGTCTGGGGCTGGACCACGTGTACTACACGCTGTCGCGCATCGTCGTCCCGTGCATCCTGTACCACGGTACGGAGGAGCAGAAGCGGGAGCTCATTCCGCCCATGGCTCGCGGGGAGAACGTCGTCTGGCAAGTGCTGACCGAGCCACAGAGCGGCTCCGATGTGGCCAACGTCAAGACCACTGCCATCCGCCAGGGCGACCACTACGTCGTCAATGGCCAGAAGATCATGGTCGGGCACAAGCTGCCGCCTGATTTCTTGTGGGCCCTCGTCTGCAACGACCCCAGCCGCCCGCGGCACGAGAACCTCGGCTGGCTGTTCATCCCGGCCGGCACGCCGGGCATCACTATCCAGCACCTGCCGATGCTGATGGGCATCAAGAACGCGGTCTTTTTCGACGATGTGCGCGTGCCGGCCAAATATTTGGTGGGTGGCGAGAACAACGGCTGGGAGGTCAGCCACACCCACATGGAGCTGGAGCACGGCGGCGGCGGCTCGGTCACCGGCGACCCCGCCATTGAGCGCTTGCTGACCTACTGCCAGCAGACCAAGCGCGCCGGCAAGCCGCTGATGGCCGACCCGCATCTTCGGGAGGTCCTGGCCGAGGCGCTGATCGAGGCCCACGCCGTGCGGCTCATGAACCAGCGCAACTACTGGCACCGCATCAACCGCAAGCCACACCCATACGGCGGGGCCCAGCTCCGCTATTACCAGCGTACTGTGCGCTTGCGCAATGCCCAGCGCGTGCAGCAGGTGCTGGGCTACGACGCGATGGTGCCCGACCTCAACGTGAACGAGTTCGCCGACTTCGAGTACCTCATGCGCGGCGGCCCAGGCATGCTCCATGGCGGCGGCACGCTGGACACCGACCGGCTCATCGTCGCCCGCCGGATGGGCCTGGGCCGGGCCACCAAAGAGCAAGCCGCGGTCACCATCTGATGGACTTCAGCTATTCCGACGAGCAGGAGATGCTCAAGGAGACTATCGCCGACTTCATGGAGCGCGAGGTCAAGCCCGACCGCGTCACCCGCCTGTACCAGCACGAGGATGGCTACGACGCCGGCATGTACCGCACCGCGGCCCACTCCGGCTGGCTGGGCATGCTGCTGCCGGAGCAGTACGGCGGCGGTGGCGCCAACGTCATGGACTGCGCCGTGGCCTTCGAGGAGTTCGGCCGCGGACCGCTGCCGGCGCCGGTGTTTTCGGCCGGCGTGCTTAGCCCGCAGCTGATCCTGGCTGGCGGTTCGGACGAGCAGAAGCGCCAGCTCCTGCCGGCCATGTGCAAGGGCGAGGTCATGGCCGCGCTGGCCGTCTCCGACTCAGGCATGGGCTGGGGCCCGGAGATGGTCGAGATGGAGCTGCGGGACAGCGGCGACGGCTTCGTTCTCAACGGGATCAAATCATTTGTCCAGGACGGCCGTCCGGCCAACCTCTATGTCGTGGCTGCGCGCTCCCGCGAAGGGATCAACCTCCTGCTGGTCGAGCGAGACCGCCCCGGCGTCTCCGCCCGCCAATATGGCGAGCTGCTGGCCAGCGTAGCCGAGGTCCGCTTCGAGAACGTCCGCGTGCCCCAATCATCGCTGCTGAGCGGGGGCTGGAACACGATCGAGGCGGCGCTCGACCAAACGCTGCCGGTGCTGTGCGCGTTCAAGGTGGGCGCTTGCCAGCAAATCTTCGACATCACCGTCGACTACACGCGCGAGCGGATCGCCTTCGGCCAGCCTATCGGCCGCTTCCAGCGCGTGCAGGACCACATGGTGGAGCTGGCCGACCACATGGACGCCGCCCGCTGGATCACCTACGAGACCATCTGGAAGCTGGACACCGGGCAGCCATCCAAAGGCTTCGTTCACGAAGCCAAAGCCGCTGCCAGCGAGGGCTACTACCAGGTCGTCAACTACGCCCACAAAGTCTGGGCCGGCCCCGGCACCGCCCTGGACCATCCCCTCATGGCCCACCACATCGCCAGCCGCGTCCTTTACCAGTACCTGGGCGACCCCGCCTACCACAAGCGCCGGATGATGGACGAGCTGTACCCGGTTGCCTAGACGCCGGTACATCTATGAAGCCGGTGGCTTGGCGTTTCATTTCTTCTTCGAGAAGGGCTTCGAATCGGTGCTTCACATCACCGCCGAACACAGTACGCTGCCGAGCGATGCACCGGAGGTCTTTCGATCGGGAAGTACCGAATTCGACGAGGTGCACAATCGGTTTGTGACCCGCACGTTGACCCACGAATTGCTGTGGAACTGGATTGAGCAGGATCAGAGCTTGTACGTGATTACCTTCCGTGGGCGCTAAGCTAGAGGTCGATATGGCGAAGTGGGAAGTCGTCCCCAAGGGCCTTGCACCGATAGATCCGGAACTCGACGCAAAGCTCGAGGCGATGGAAGAGGCTGCGGAGCGTTATATCGCGGAAGCCCGTGTGGACTTCTGCTGGAACCGGCGGCAGCTCGATACGGTGGAGCGCGCGGCGGCGCTTAAAAGGGTTTCGCTCAAGACGTACCTGACGGAAGTCGCCTACCGTCAGGCGGTAGCGGATTTGACGGCGGCGAAAGTTCCTCTAAACGCTTCCAAGTCAGACTAGACCATCCGCCTAAGCCGGCAGGCCCAGGACGCGGGCGGCGTTGCCGCCGAAGACTTGCTCCTGCTCGGGCTCGCTGAAGCCGAAGCCGGCGACGAAGCGGAAGGCCTCTTCGAGGGTGCCGGAGCCCAGCGGGTAGTCGCTGCCGAGCATGAGGTGGCCGGCGCCGAACATGTCGGCGCACAGGCGCAGCGCCGGCGAATGGAAGCTGACAGTGTCGTAGTACAGCTCCTTCATGTACTCGCCAGGCGCCTTGGGGATGTCCTGGCAGGCGGGGTTCCGCTGGTACACGCCCTCGATTCGGCCAAGCATCACCGGCAGCATGCCGCCCAAGTGGGGCACGATGACCTTGAGCCGCCGGTAGCGCTCCAGCATGCCGGAGAAGATCATGCGGTAGACGGTGATGCCGGTGTCGAAGAAGTAGCCCAGGCCGGCGCTGAGGTTGAAGTCCTCCAAGTCCGGGCCGGAGCAGATGGGCGTGTTCGGGTGCAGGAAGGCGGTGCTGCCGCGGCGGTTCATCTCGTCAAAGATGGGCGCGAGCTGGGGGTCGTCCAGCCGCATCCGGCCGGCGATGTTCGAGCCGAAGACGGCGCCTACCATGTGCAGCTCGTCCAGACAGCGCGCCAGCTCGCGCAGCGAGGCGTCGACGTCAGGCAGCGGCAGCGTGGCGAACCCGAAGAAGCGCTTTGGATGGCGGGCGATGA
>DAIUFO010000134.1:0-9612 GCA_036844545.1 Chloroflexota bacterium | reverse complement strand
GCCACGAGCGTATTCGTCGTTGCCCAGCGGCCGTCCAGCCCAGGGTTGAACAGCTGCATCGCCCGCCGCTCTTCGCCGACAGGCACGGCGCGAGAGGACTGCTCCACCACTCGCTCGATGAGCGGCGCACTCCACATGTGGGGCACGGCCTTGGGCCGCGGCTGGGGCGTCATCTGGCTGGCCAGCTCCCACAGGCCGTACATGTGGTTGGCGTGGATCAGCTCGTGAAAGGCTTGCTCCAGGCTGGCAGGCGCTTCTGAGATCATGGCCGTATCCTAGCGCGAGCGGGCACCGCGCTCAGGAGCGGTAACTGACCGGCGGCATGGTAGGCTCGATGCCTTTGGCCCTCAGCGTTGCCTCGAAGTCTTGCCGAACCTTGGGATCCTCGTCTTCGTATTCGATCAGGGTGCCGCCATCGCGGTAGCTGCGGAAGCCGATCCATTCCTCGTCGCCTTCGGTCATCTCGCCAACGCCCATTGGGTGCCGTGCTCCGTACACCGCGATGTGCTTGGCGGGCCCGGCGCCGGTGTTGAGGTGTTGGTGAAAGTAGGCGTTGGGCGGGCTGTAGATGCTGTTCCGCCCCCAGTCGACGCGCCGCACCTGGTCGCCGTGGCCGTCGAGATAGGGCCGCGCACCGAAGCGCGAATCCCAGGCCAGGACGTAGCCCTCGCCGTCCAAGCCGAGCAGGATCGCGCCTGGCCCGTGATAGTGGGCCTTGTGGTAGCGCCCGCTGGACCACTCGGAGATGTGGCCGTGGGGAAAGCGCTTGCCCATGCGGTAACCGGTCAGCTGCCCGCCCGCGACCTTGCGCTCGAGATTGTCGAGCAGGACGCGCCGCGAGTCCGGGATGAAGTTCGTGTGCATGATGGCCTGCTGGTAGGAGCCCTCGGTGGTCTTCGACTCGCGAGTCAGGAAGTAGTTCTCGCCGAGCGAGTACAAATCGATGGGCTGGTAGTCGTTGTCGAACACGGCGCCAAGGTCCTCGAGCGCGTTCAGCACCCGCGGGGCCGTGGTCACGCCCATGAACACGACCCGATCGCGGCCGCCGTTCAGCAGCCGGTGGGTGGTGTTCAATGGAAAGGCGAACACGCTGCCCGGCCCCCATTCGAAGGTCAGCTTGGGGCCGTCGTCCTGCCACGCCTGGGCGGTGCCGCGACCTTCCAGGATGAAGATCTCCTCCTCGTAGAGGTGCTTCTCCGGCTCGAGCGCGCCGCCTCCGGGGATGTCAGCCACGTAGATGCCGCGCTCGGACTCATACGTCCCCTGGAGCTGGATGAAGGCGCCGCTGCCGCCAGTCCTGGCCCACGCCTTCCGTTCCAGGGTGGTGACGTCCGGGAGGCCTACGACGGCACGATGGATGGGCAAGGCTTCGCCCTCCATGAACTCGTCGTAGGGGAAGCTCTCGGTCCGGGGACGGCGCGCGATTGCGGTTGGGCTTTCGATTGCCATTGGCTACCTCCTTTGGGCTTGGATTGCCATGATAGACTGCCGCCAACATACATATAGGAGGAGTCGTCATGGACTCTCGAATCCGCTATTTGGCCCTTGGCAGTGAGCAGCCCGAGAAGCTCGCACACTTTTATTCGACCTACTTCGGGATGAAGGAACTCGGCCGGTCGGACGGCAACGTCGCCTTGACTGACGGCTTCTACAACATCTCCATCGTTAAGCCCCACGATGGCGTGGAGCCGGGGTTGAATCACTTCGGCATCGAGATCGAGGACATCCGCGAGATCGAGGGCCGGCTGGAGGAGTTCGCCCCGCACGCCGACATCAAGGCCGAGAAGGGCGATCTGTTCCACGGTGAGTACCGAGTGACCGATCCCAATGGCCTGGCGGTGAGCCTGTCGACCAAGCACTTCAACGTCCCCGCTGGGACGCGCGGCCTGCCCGCGATCAGGCACGTGGCGCTGTCCGTCAGCAACAACGAGGAGATGCTCGAGTTCTATCAGAACATCTTCGGCTTCCGCGAGCCGACCACCAGCAGGAACATCCGCGAGAAGGGCTTAGCGACGCGCTTCGCGGCTGACGGCGCCACCTCGCTGGCCATCCTCCGCTACCCGGTGGACCAGGACATGGAGGAGCCGGAGGGTGGCTGGACGGCCCGCCACTTCAACGGCGGCGTCAACCACTTCGGCTTCCTGGTCAACGACATCCAAGGCTTTATGGCCGCGCTGCCCGAGGGCTCTGTGACCAAGCGCCCGGCCGTCCGGCCGATGACGGAGTTCCGGGTGATCGATCCCGAGGCCAACGAGATCGACATCTCGCAACACAAGGGCTACGAGATCGACGTGGACGTGTGGGAACACGCGTGATGGACAAGTACCTCACACTCGACGGGCTCAAAACGCGCTACCTGGAGCAGGGTCAGGGCGCGCCGGTGGTCCTGCTGCACGGCGCTGCGCCGGGCACCTCGGCCGAGGTATGGGAGCCCAACATGGGCCCGCTGGCCTCACGCGGCTTGCGGGTGCTGGCGCCGGACCTGCCGGGCTGGGGGATCACCGATGCCCCGGCCAACCACTCGCCGGCCTACCGCCGCGACCACGTGCTGCGCTTCATGGATGCGCTTGGCATAGGCAAAGCCACGCTCGTGGGCCATTCGATGGCCGGCGGTATCGTGACCCAGCTGGCCTTCTCCAAGCCGGATCGCGTCGAGAGGATCGTCATCCTCGGCACTGGCACCTTGCTCCCGCCGCTGGGCGAGAAACCGGCCTCAGCGCCCACCCACAACGCCACTCACGAGCCGACCCTGGATGATGTCCGAGCCGAGCTGGAGGCCAACGCCTTCGACCACTCGCGGATCACGCCCGAGGTGGTGAAGCGCCGCCACGAGCTGGCCATCGGCAAGAATTTCCAGTCCCTGGTCGCTCGCGAGTCCCTGCCCGCCGGTGGCGGCGAGGGCACGCCCGTGTGGGAGCGGCTGGACCAGATCCCGGTCCCGGCGCTGTTTGTCTACGGCCGGGAGGACCGCGGCAACGCCGCTCAGCGGGCCGAGCTCGCGCTGCAGCGTTTCCCGCACCTCAACCTGCACATCCTCGATGGCTGCAGGCACATGGTCCAGTGGGACAAAAGCGCCGAGGTCAACGAGATGGTCGCCAACTTCGTGCTGGAGGCCACGCCCGCGGGGGCTCGTTAGGCCTTGGAGTCGATCTGTCGACATGGCAGATCGACTCCTTACTCGGCTGCTCTCGGGTCGCTCCGACGTGGGCATCACAAGCTGGCTGAAGATGAGTGAGTTGAGGTACCGCGTCGTGATTGGGGTAGAGCGATTCCGAATTATCGTGGCAACGCCAGATTGGCCCAGAAACCCTCGCCCGCCGCGGCGGGCGAGGGTTCCACTGCGCCAGCTCCGCATCGTTAATTCGGAATCGCTCGGCCAGCTGGCCATGCTCGCCTAGGGCGCAGCTACCAGTGACTCCGCTTCGGCTTTGGTGTGGGTGTAGGGCGGGGTGTTGATCTCGAAGTGGATGCCGCCGGGGCTGGTGACCTTGTTCTGGCGGCGGCCGCGGTTGGCGGGCTCGTCTACGTCGTAGCCGAGTGCCCGGAGGCGGGCGGTGAACTCCGTGACGTCGGCGTCGGTGGCCACGTCGAAGGCCAGGTGATTGACCAGGCAGCCGTCGTCGCCGTAGGCGGCTACCGGCCCGTCCACGGCGTAGATGATGAACTCGTGGTCGCGCAGCGGGTCGGCGGTGAAGAAGGCGTTGCGGCCGGGGGCGCCGTGGGTGAAGGTGAGGCCCATGACTTTCTCCCAGAACTCGCACTCTTCCTCGAACAGCTCGTGGGGGACGTTGAAACCGATGTGGCTGAGCCGCCTTAACGTTGCCATGGGCGCATCCTATCAGAGCCAGAGAGCAGACGACGGATTCTTCGCTGCGCTCTGAATGACAAAAGGCAAGCAGACTACCCCGGCTGGCTCCATTCGGCGAACTCCTCGAGGCCGAGCTGCTCCAGCGTGGCCTTGAAGGGCCGGCCGGAGGTCTCGTGGCGGCCGCTCAGGCGGTAGTACTCGTGGATGATGCCGGGGATCCACTTGGCGATGGTGAAGCCTTTGTACTTGCCGTCCGGGATGGGCTCCAGGAAGCGTGGGCCGACATCCTTCCAATCGTGCTCGGCCGTCCAGCCGCGCTGGGTGCCGAAGACGCTCTGAAGGATCATGCCGCGGTGGCCGGCCATCATGGCTTCGTCCAGGCTCACATCCCAGCCGGTGGTGGCGTTGAGGGCATCGACCATGCAGTTGAGGCCGTCCGGGCGTTGGGCGGCCATGGCAAACCAGCAGACGCCCATCAGGCCGGAGAACTGGCGGTACTGCTCGGTGAGGATGTGCGACCAGGCCCAGCCGTCGGCTGCGTCTGACTTGAGCGAGCCCCATTTCTCGCGATACTCCAGGTCCGGCGCGGGGCTGACGCTGCCGCTGCCTTGCGGCTTCATGCCGCCGCTGGCCACCAGCTCGCGCAGCATGTTGCCGAGCAGCGGCCGCCACTCGTGTTGCGCGGGGGTGCCGCCCTTGGTGTGGACCACCCATTGGGGCGCATCGCCACCTATGGCCTCGGCCAGCTCCTTGGGTCCGTCGGCCAGGAGGTTGCCGAGCCAGCCTTCGCGCCTCGCGCACATGTCCAGCAGCTTGTCGGCCGCCGCGGTGCTGCCCCAGGTCAGCTCTAAGCCGTCGGTGCGGTCCGGTCCGAGCAGGCCCTTCTCCCAGGCTTCGAAGGCCAGCCCGGCGCCGTCGGCGAAGTGGCTGCACTCGATGCCGAGGTCGTTGATCTTCTCGGCCAGGTAGAGGACGTCGTTGCCCTTGATGTCGAGGTTGTAGAAACTGTCGAGCCACTCGCTGCCGGCGTCGAAGTGGACGGTCATGCCCTTGTAGGGCCCCTCGCCGATCTCGGCGTCCCAGGGGCAGAGGCGGGGGCACTGGTAGCAGGGCCGCGGCGTGACCTTGTTCTGGTCGAGGCCGCGGGCATGGTCCTCGATCTCGGTGGCGCGCCAGTTGTGGCGGGTGATGGCGCCCCAGCTGCCGCCGTGGCCCACGCCGTAGCGATGCTCGACGTGCATGGTCATGGGCGCCAAGGCCTTACGCCAGCGACTGCCGGCCTCGATCAGCCGGGCCTTGTCGTGGATTGGCGGGTGGAGGCTGCCGCGGGTGACGATGGCCTTGAGCTTCTTGGAGCCCATCACCGCGCCGACGCCGTGCGAGGCCACGTGGTTGTAGTCGTTGACCAGCATGGCCGCGTGGATCAGGTTCTCGCCGGCCGGCCCGATGCAGGCCACGCGCGCGTCGGGATGGCCGGATTCCTGGCGCAGCAGGTCCTCGGTCTTGCGCGTGCCGAGGCCCCAGACCGCGCTGGCGTCGCGCAGCTCGACGGCATGCTCGTCCACATACAGGTACACCGGGCGGTCGGCGGCGCCGGTGACGACCACGCCGTCGTAGCCGGCCGACTTGAGTGCCATGGCCCAGAAGCCGCTGGTGGCGGCGCGGCCGAGCGTGTAGCCGGTGGCCGGGCTGAGGTAGACAGTCGTGAGCTTGGTGCCGCCAGGTGTGAGGCCGGTACCGGCCACTGGGCCGGTCAGCATGAAGATGGGCGCGTCCACGTCGAACGGCTTGGCGGCCAGCCGCAGCTCCTTCATGAGGAGATAGGTGCCGAGGGCCTGGCCGCCCCACAGCTTGCGCAGGACGCTCTCGTCGGGCAGGTCCTGCGCGGTGATGCGGCCGGTGGTCAGGTCCACCCGCAGCAGCTTGCCCATGTAGCCGCCAGGGAGGGACCGGTCGCGGCTGGCGGGCAGCTCGCGGCGCTCGAGGACGGCGGCTGATGCTGACATGGGCCTCATTTTGTCATGCTGAGTGCAGCGAAGCATCCGTAGTCTGCCGGCCGAGGGGACGGATTCTTCGCTCGACGCTCTGAATGACAAAGTGAGGCGGCATGACTTCACGACAAAAGGGCGGGCATGACTTCGCGGGCGAAAAGGCGCATCGAGGCGACGATCTCTTCGTGGGTGAGGCCGCCGAAGTTAAAGGTGGCGCCGAAGGTGTCGAAGTCGTAGTGCGCCTGCGCCCGCTGGATGCCGGCGATGCAGTCGTCAGGGGGTGCCGTAGATGTTGCGGCCGGCGGCTGCCATGGCGTCCCAGTCGTAGCCGGGCTCGCCGGCGATGGGCGCGGCGCCCGGGGGGCGGCCGCGCACGGCTGAGGTCGCGTCGTAGCGTTCGATGGCGGCCACGGCTGTCTCGCTGGCTCGCTCGCGGTTCTCGTCGACCAGGATACGGGCGTGGAGCTGGCAGCGCAGCGCGCCGCGGTCGTGCCCGCCCTCCTCCAGGCCGCGCTTCCAGGCGGCGACACCCGCCCGCTGCTTTTCCGGCGGATGGGGATGGGCCACGGTCATGATGTCGTAACCGTGCAGGCCGGCCCAGTGCAGACTGGCTTCTGAGGTGCCGGCCACCCAGACCGGGGGATGCGGGCGCTGCAGGGGCAGCGGGTGCAGCTCGACGCCGTCGATCTGCCAGAAGTGGCCGTGGTGGCTGAAGCGGCCGCCGGACCAGGCCTTCACGATCAGCTCGGCGCTCTCTTCGAAGCGCGCTCGGCTGTCCTGGCGCTGGACCTGGAACACGTCGTAGTCCTGCTGGGTGTTGCCGGAGCCGATGCCGAACTCCAGCCGGCCGCCGGAGAATAAGTCGGCCATGGCGTAGTCCTCGGCCACCTGGAGCGGGTGGCGCAGCGGCAGGATGGAGATGCACGAGCCCAGGCGAATGCGCGAGGTCCGCGTGGCCGCGGCCGTAATCATCGTGGCCGGGTTGGGCACCGAGCCACCGTATTGGATGAAGTGGTGCTCAGTGAACCAGAAGCCCGCCAGGCCCATGTCCTCGGCCAGCTGCACCTGCTCCAGGATCTGGCGGTAGAAGTCCTGGGGCGAGCCGTTCCGCTCAGGGAACCAGCTGGCCAACATGTTGGCGTGGATGTCCATTAGGCCGGCGGTCAGGCGGCTGTTTGGAAGGCGGGAATTACCTCTTCAGTGAACAAAGCCATCGAGCGCAGGGTTTGCTCGGTGGTGAGGTTGCCCCAGGCGAAGCAGGCGCCGAAGTAGTTGCCGCCCGTGCCGGCCAGGAAGGCTGACAGGGTGTCGCGCACGGTGGCGGGCGATCCGGCGAACAGCACGCCGCGGCCCAAACAGTCGTCGAAGTCGGACAGGTTGTCCCAATGGCGATGGTCGCCGTGCATTTCGAACAGGAAGCTGAAGTTGTGGCGGAATTGCTTGAGCGCCTCGCGGGCGACCTTCAGCGCCTCCTCATCGGTGTCGGCGACGTAGACCTTGCGCACGATGCCGTAGCTCGGCTCGGCGAGGTGTGGGTTTACGCGCTTAGGGTTGTTCTTAGCCTGGGGAAAGTGATCGGTGTAAATCCGGAGGCGACGGTGAACCTCCTCGACGGTGGGCGTGTTGAAGCTCCAGAGGGTGTTGTAGCCCTGCTCGGCAATCCAGGGAATGGTTTCGGGGTTGCTGCTGGGGTACCACAACGGCGGGTAGGGCTTCTGGACGGGGTTCAGCTCCAGCCGGGCGTGATCGAAGGCCCAGTACTTGCCCTGGTGGGTCACCTCGCCCGTGGCCAGCGCCTCGAGCAGGACGTCCATGCCTTCGTCGTAGCGGTCGCGTGTTTCGGAGACGTCGACGCCGAGCATCTGCAGCTCGAAGGGCGACGAGCCGCGGCCCACACCCAGCTCCAGCCGGCCGCCCGAGAGCTGGTCGAGCATGCAGATTTCCTCGGCCAGGCGCATAGGGTTGTAGAGCGGCACGATGTAGACGAGCGGGCCGAGGCGGATGTGGCGCGTGCGCTGGGCAGCCGTGGCGAGGAACAGGTTGGGCGAGGGCGCCATGCCCAGCGGCGTGCCGTGGTGCTCGGCGAGGTGGTAGATGGCATAGCCGGCTTTGTCGGCGTATTCGAGCAGGCGCAGCCGCTGGTCGTACAGCGCGGCAATGTCGGCCTGGCCGCGGTCCAGCCAATCGAACAATCCGAAGCGGAGGGTGGTGGTCGTGGGTTGGGTCATGGGACGGCTGGGCCGGCGGGGATTGTACACCGAGGGCGCCGGGCTCCTTCGATGTTCCGGTATTGGGGCGACTGGGGAACCGAGACATGGAGCCGTGGTCCATTCAAGCTCAGATTGGGGCGATGCTTGGGAGATTCCGCCGCGATCTCGTGGTGATTCACGCTCGATCCCGCGGCGACCCTGTGGGGACTTCGAGGCGATCGGACGGCGATGCCGTGGCGGTTCACTGGCGATCCGGGATCTGTGGGCAAAGGGCGAAGCTGGGCGGCACGCCGGAAGTGTAGGGCGGGATCACACCGGACGAGCCGGCCTTGCTCGGCTCGTAAAAAAGTGCCGGGAGAAGTAGCGCACCGGCCTATTCGGATATTCGCACAGGAACCGAGGTGACCACAACGCCCGGACGGCCAAGGAGAGCCAGCTTGATGGCCAATCCCAGCTGGTTGTGCAGGGGGCTCTCCCACAAGTGATACGGGATCACCTCCGGAAGCATCACGGTCACAGGTACGTCGGGCGACTCGTGCTTGGTGTACTCGATAAGGTCAATGAGCGGGCTCACGACTTCGCGATAGGGCGATGGCAGCACTTTGAGCGGCACTTCAGGTGCCCAGACGGACCAGTTGTCCTGGAAGCGTGACGCAATCTCACCGTCCACCGCGACGTGGACCGCGGTCACGCGTTTGCTGATGGAGCAGGCGTACTCGAGCGCCACCGAGACCGAGCGGTTCATGTCTGAGACCGGAATCAGGATGCAGGGCTCTTGCTCGCCGGTGATTTGTGCACGGTCAATGTACAGCGCACTCCGAACGGCCTGGTAGTGGCGGTGGATAGTCTGAAACAGCAGCACGAGCAGCGGCACGATCAAGATGACGAGCCAGGCCTCCTCGACAAACTTGGCGGCTACCACGACGAGGGTGACCGCGCCTGTCACGACTGCACCGCCGCCATTGATGACCAGCTTCAGGCGCCAGTGCGGCTGGCGCTCACGCCACCAGTGGACCACCATGCCGGATTGGGACAGTGTGAAGCACAAGAAGACGCCAACCGCGTACAGAGGGATCAGCGCGTGGGTGCTGCCACGAAACACGATGACCAGCACGATCGCCAGCACTCCGATGACGTTGATGCCGTTGGAGTAGGCCAGGCGAATGCCGCGGTGCGAGAACTGGTGCGGAAAGTAATCGTCGACGGCCATGATCGCGGCCAGTCGCGGAAAGCCGTTGAACGGGGTGTTGGCGGCCAGCAGCAGGATGACCGCGGCGGACAGCTGGACGATGTAGTACAGCGGGCTGCCGCCCACGAATGTCTGACCGATGTGGGCCACGAGGTTGGCCTGGTCGGAGGGCACGGCGCCGATAGCCCGCCCCAGGATCGCTACACCAAGGAACAGGCCGGCGAGGACGATCACGAGGACCATCAGCGTCGAGGCGGCGTTCTTGGGTTCCGGTTTCTCGAAGGCCGGCACGCCATTGGCAATGGCCTCGACTCCAGTCATGGCCGTACAGCCCCCGGCAAATGCGCGCAGGATGAGGAAAAGCGTTGGGTGCGGCTCTTTTAGAGGGACTTGCGAAAGGCGTTTGTTCTCTTC